>DATEYH010000140.1:0-14850 GCA_035256305.1 Candidatus Nanoarchaeia archaeon | reverse complement strand
CTCAGCAAGTCTGCCTCATGTCCCGCCCCAATAATGACCATTGTTTTCTTGTCAGGATAATTCTCCATTATCGATCTTAGCTTTAAGGCCATGACCTTGTTTCTTTCCTCAACCAACACCTTGTAAAGTCCGGGATACCTTTTTTTCAGCAAGCCCAAGAGTTTTTTAATCAGCTCCTTTTCAGGCACCTGCTTAAGGTTAATTTTCATTCTTTTAGAGAAAGGTGCGGAGAACAAATCAACAATAAAGTTCAGTTTTTCCTTCCAGCCTATTGCTTTTGAAAGCCTTGAAAGTGTAACCCTGACATCGCGGTCAATAAGGGCTATTTTCTTGTTGTTCATCTGGGCTAGCTTAACCGCTCTCAGCATATCGCTCCCTGGTTTTATTCCAACGATGTTTCCTAGTTTCTGTTGAAGAAGGCTTCCAATTACTCCAAAAAGATAGCCTTTGAACCCTAGCTGAGGTATTAAAAGCAGGGAATAATTCGGCTTCTGATTTGAAAGCAAGGCATGCAGCCTGTTGGTGTCAAGCTCAACAGCCACGATATCCGGGTTTTCTCTCTGAAAAAAGAACTCGATTTCTTTAATAGAGCTCTCTGCTATGTGCGAGGTTCCTATGATAACAAGGTTCTTGTATTTTAGCATTGGAAAGCGAGATTAAGTATAATATTGCTTTATCTTTTTAGCCTTTTCTTCTCCTTTAGAGATGCCGAAGGGGTTTCCGTAAGTTTTTATGTTGTCACGCATAGTTTTGTTATTCTGGGTCTCAAGCCCTTTATTAACCAACTCTGTTCTTGCCTTCAGGCAGTCTATGTCAATGTTTGCAGGGCAGTCCTGGGCGCAGGCTTCACATTCTGTGCATAAGAGAAATACTTCTTTGTAATCATTTTTCTTTGCCAAGAACGCCTTAAACCTTGGTCCGACCGACTCTTTCTGAAGGAGCGCGTAGATCGGGCAGCAGAAATTGCATGCGCCGCATAAGTTACAATTCTCCACGCTCTTGTTCTTTTTTTCCATTTTCTTTTTCCTATTCTTTTCAGTAACTATGCTCTTATCGGTAACTAATAATCTTTCCTGAGTTCAGGATGTTATTGTAATCATACTCGTCCTTTAGTTTTACGAGCTCCTTTTTCTCCTCTGCACTCACAAAATCAGAGTTAACTGTGCCAGAGCCAAATATCTTTCCTAACTTGCCATTAATCCTTCTTATGAATGAGCGAAAACTCATAACCAGCCCTTCGTCTTCCTTTTGAAAATAAGCATAAAACAAGCCAAGCCCTATATGACCGCAAAGGGCGACGTTATTCTTCTCACACCAATCTATTAAGTCATAGCTCTTGTCTAAAGTTACCTCTGCGTCCTGGATGAAATAATAACCTTTGCTTCTGAGAATAGAATGCACAGAATCTGCTCTTCTGAGCAAGGCAAGCACTTCTGGAATAGTCCTGTTTTTCCCTTTCAAGCCAGTATAAGCAACAAAAAGAATGTAGCTGTTCTTGAATCCAAAGTGCTCGGCAAGGCTTTTGTCAAAGAATTCCATGAAATAAATCTCAACATCACTTTGAAGGTTCCTCACTTTTTTCAGCAACTCCTGCAGCTGCTCAGAGCTCAGAATATCAACAGACAGAACTGGTTGCTCTGTTATCCTAAGTTTTGCCCTGGTTATGAAGCCTGTCAAACCCTCTTTGCCGAGGACAAGCTCTTTTTTTCTTGTCAGATATTGCTTCCCAGTTCCATCCACAAATTCTGCTGATTCAATCCATTTCTCCATCCTCCCAAGCCCGTGACTTTCCTTTGTTACTGCGTTAAGAGCAATCATCCCTCCTATGGTTGTGACTGGGTTAAGAGGAATGAGCGGAAAAACCATCTTGTATTCGTTAAGGACTCTGTTCAAATCAGCTATCCTGACGCCTGCTTCAACCTCGATCACCTTATTCTTTTCATCAATTTTCAGTATCTTGTTCATTCTCTCAGAGGAAATAACAACTGTGTTCTCTCCGATGCTTCCGTTCACCTGGTTTGTTCCAGAGCCCCTGATTGTGATTGGAGTTCGTGTTTGGTTAGCAAAGAGCATGATGCGCCTCACTTGCTCAAGGGTCTGAGGCCAAAGAACTAAGGATGATTTTTTTGTGGTTTCTGAAGAGCAATAGCTGTAAGCTTCTAAGTCAGTAGATCTCTCAGATGCATTATTTGAGCCTACGAATGCGGAAAATTTTTTTATCATAATTCATTCCTCAACTAGGGCTTCGCTTAACTCTATGATTTTCTTTTTGCCTTCACAATTTTCACTAAGATGAGCATAGCAATATGGGCAGGAAACAACCACTTTTTTTGCGCCTAGCTGCTTCAGCCTTTCTTTTGCAAGGGCGTCTGCTATTTTAGGGCTGTTCTGCTTTAATCCTCCTCCTGCGCCGCAGCAAAAGGTTCTTTGCCGGCTTTTCACAGGTTCTATGATTTTGAAACCTGCCTGCCTTAAGATTGCTCTTGGCTCTTTAGTTACGTTGTTGTTCCTTGCCAAGAGGCAGGGATCGTGATAGGCTATTTCTTGATGTGCGTGGTAGTTTATTTTGTGCTTATGAGCTTCAATCGTCTGGGAGATGTGTTCTACATTAATGAAGTAGTAATTTTTGAAAATATGAAAGCAATGGGGACAGTTAGTTATTACCTTGGTAATGCCGTGCTTGTTAAGAATCTTGATGTTTTTTTCTTTTATTTCTTCAAAGTCTTTTGTGTAGCCTCCATTAAGCAAAGGGGAGCCACAACAGTCTATTTCATCTATGATTCTAAAGTCAATTCCTAAGTCAGATAATAAGGATTTATATTTGTTAAGAATAGGCAAAAGCCCATATTTAGTCATGCAGCCAGGGTAATAAAGGGTTGTTTCTCCCTTTATTACCCTGAACGTACCTTTTACCTTATTAAAAATGCTAGCCAAATAAAAATCACCTTTAATTTAGGAATTGTTGTTTGTTTTAATAAATATTGTTTTTTCTAGAATCAACATACCGCGTCCTTTAGGGCGCGGTATGTTGGTACCAGAAACAATGTTTCTGGTTCAATAACGAAGTTATTGATAGCAAAAAAGAATCATCGCGGTTGTTGCGCTCAAAACTTTGTTTTGGCGCTCAAAAGCAAAGCTTTTGATGATACAAAAAAGAATACCCTAACCTCAACTTCAAAGTAGGGGTATTCTTTTTTGCTAATAAAAATAAACGAGCAAAAAAATTAAACCCTGGAAGACCTCAAGAAAATTGAGGCCTTCCTGGGAAAAGAGGTGAGTGAATATGAAATTTAAAAAATTTAGCGTTTAATTTAAAGAGGGCATTGTTCTAGGACTCTTCCAAAGGTTGATGCAAACAGTGACGCGTTAACCCATACTGCAGTATCGTATGACGGGTGGACTTTGGTGTCATCTGTAAGCATGAAAGCAAGCTCTTTATTGTCAATAAGGCAAAACCTGCCTGTGTGTCCCTTGCTGTTCTTCACTTCAGCAAACTCACTGAGCTCTTTGATAGCATCCTTTGATTTGGTGGTCAAGGGAGCTAGAATCTTTATTTTAACCCCTTTTTCACTTGCTTTTCTTAGGGTCTTGCCAAGGTGCTTGTGTTTTCTAATAAGCCCGTCTTCAGAGGTCATGAGAACAACAGATTTAGAAGCATTTTTAATCATGGTGTTGAGGTGATTGTACACCTGGGTTCTGCCTTTTATAACACCTGATAAATCTGCAGGGTTAATTGGCTCAATTCCTTGTGTATGAAGGGATACTAATTCCTTTAAAATATCAGAGCCTCTTAGCTGATCTAATATCTTTATTTGCTCTTGAGCTTGAATATCGACCCCTTTCTTCACCCTCTCTACAACTTCCTCTGGAGGGATAGCAATGTACTTGATGGGCTTGCCGAGCTTCATCACTATAAATCCTTTCTTTTCAAGGCTTTCCAGAATGTCATAGCTTCTGCTTCTGGGAACACCAGCAATATCGCTTAATTCCCCTGCTGTTGAAACCCCTCTTGATAGAAGAGCAGTCCATATCTTTGCTTCGTAACTATTCAGACCAAAATCTTTTATTTTCTTTAAAAAGGATTCCTGTACAATCATTTTTTTCCCTCTCAACTAATTTTTGGATTAAAGCTATTTTTGATTATAACTATTGCTCAGTGGGAAAAAGAAAGGAAGTATAGTTTATTTATAAAGCTTTCGATTATGTTATTATTCTAGAGTGATAAAATAACTGGGCTGTGTTAAAAGACACAGAAGAGCACTCTCCCCCTTATTTCACTTAGAGCCAGATAAGAAGTGATTTGCTGCTTTCTTTATTCTTAGTATTTTTTTGTTCTTTTTGTTTGCTGTTTTTGCTTTCACTGCTTTTCTTTTTCTTTCTTATTCTTTTTTATAATAATTTATTAGATTTTACTTGTTTGTTTTATTCTTGCTTTCAACACAACGATTAATATTTTTAATATAATAATATAATATTTTCAATATAGTAATTAATAAATAAGGTAAAAAATAGCGTTAAAAATAGAAAGAGCTTTACTTGAAAACCTTTTTTTCTTTTCAATCTACTCAACATCACTTCAAACAGATCTGACTTTAATTTATTATCACAACAACTCCAGACGAAACGTAGGTGGGTGTCTCTTTCTTCCTATTATGTGTTGTTTTATATATTTTTCTTAATATATTCTATAGGAAAACAATCTTTATAAACCTTTGTTTCTTTTGGAACTTTTCTCGACGATGAACAAAGACGTAAATAATATTTTTGAGCAATTTCTTAAAAAAGAATCTTTGTTTAAAGATAAAAAGGTTCTCCAGGCAAATCATATTCCTTTTGAAATAAACCATAGAGATGAACAAATTGCCCAGGTAGCTAATATCCTTGCCCCGGCTTTAAGGTTGGAAAAGCCCTCTAACCTTTTTTTATACGGAAAAACAGGGACTGGAAAGACTCTTTCAACGCGCTATCTAGCAGAACAAATGACCACGCTTGCATATAATAAGAAAATCTCTCTTAAAATAATTTACATTAATTGCAAGCTAAAAAAGATAGCAGACACAGAGTACAGGCTAATAGCTCAGCTTGCAAGAGAATTTGGAAAAGAAATTCCTCCAACTGGTCTGCCGACAGATGAAGTTTATTCTATCTTCTTTAAAGCCCTTGATGAAGAGAAAAGAATCATTATTTTCATTCTCGATGAGATTGACCAACTTGTGAAAAAGGCAGGGGATGAGATTATTTACAACCTGACCAGGATTAACTCAGAGTTGAAAAACGCCCAGACTTCAATTGTCGGTATAAGCAATGATCTGGTTTTTGCTAATAACCTAGACCCGAGGGCAAAAAGCTCTTTAAGCGAAGAGGAAATCGTGTTCCCCCCTTATAATGCTGTCCAATTACAAGATATTTTAAGGAAAAGAGCAATGGAAGCATTTAAAGAAGGTGTTTTGGAAGAGGGGGTAATCCAGAAATGCGCTGCTTATGCTGCAAGAGAGCACGGAGATGCAAGAAGAGCTTTAGAGCTGCTAAGGGTTGCAGGAGAGCTTGCTGAAAGGAAAAGCGCAGAGAAAGTGGCTATGAAGGACCTTGACGAGGCAGAGAATGTTGTTGAAAGAGACAGGGTTTTAGAGTTAGTGAAGAATCAGCCTAAACAATTTCAAGCTGCGCTTTACTCTGTAATCATTAATAAAGCAGCAAGTCATGACAAATTTGTCCAGACAGGAAATGTTTATGATACCTACAGAGAACTATGCTCTAAAATCAGCTTAAGGCCGCTCACCCAAAGGAGGATATCTGATATTATTGCAGAGCTTGACATGCTGGGCATAATCAATGCCAAGGTTATATCGAAGGGCAGGTTTGGCAGAACAAGAGACATATCCTTCCTTCTTCCTGCTTCTGTTGAGATAAAGATTAAGAAAATCTTAGAGGACGACCTTTTTGGATGAAAGATAGGTTTGGAGAAAGGAAATGGCATCAGACCTCATTAACTCTTTTTTGGGAAGAGGAATGTTAATCAATCCTGAGGTATTAAAGGACTCTGCTTTGCTGGAAAAACTCGCTAAGATTGATGAGGAACAGTTCAAAGGCGTCTTTGTGATTGACAAGGCTTTTATTGAAAAGCAAAGCCTTTCAATAGCAGAAATACCTGAAAAAAAGGATTTTGAAAAAGAAGGTTCTTCAGCCCTTGAAAAGGTTAAAATCCTTTTTTCGTATCACAAAGAGCCTGGGAAAATAACAGTGAACGACTTTGTTAATTACTTCAACAGGCGCTTTGAAACCCTTTCTTCTTTTCTTAAACAAAGGCAGGACTTCCAAAGGGTTACCAGCATTGCAAGGATTAAGTATAAGAAGGAAAGAGAAAGCGTCATGTTCTGTGGCCTGGTTTATGCCAAGTCAACAACAAAGAAGAACAACATTTTGCTGACAGTTGAGGACCCTTCTGGAAAGGTTAAGGTAGTGGTGAGCGAAAAGAAAAAAGAGCTCTTTGAGCTTGCCAAGGAAATGGTGTTGGATGAACTCATCGGCGTGGAAGGCACGGCAGGAGGGAATTTCGTGATGGCCAACCAACTCTTCCTGCCAGAGATTCCTTTGATAAAGGAAATAAAGAAAAGCCCAGAAGATGAATGCCTTGCACTGACAGGGGACCCGCACTTCGGCTCAAAAGCCTTTTTAAAAGAAGAATTTGAGGACTTCATTGAATGGTTAAACCAGAGAAAAGGCACTCCTGAACAAAGGGAATTAGCATCCAAAGTAAAGTACTTAGTAATAATCGGAGACCTGGTCGAAGGGCTAGGAGTCTACCCTGGCCAGGAAAATGACTTGGAAATAACAGACATAAAACAGCAATACAACCTTTTTGCAGAGTACCTGAAAAAAATCCCTTCACATATTACGATTATTGTTTGCCCTGGCAATCATGATGCTGGCAGAATATCAGAACCCCAGCCTCCCTTATTACACGAGTATGCAAAAGCCCTAAGATCCCTTCCAAATATTGTTCTTTTAAGCAATCCAGCCTATATCAACATTGGCGCCACAAAGGAATTCTCAGGGTTTGATTTGCTCTTATACCACGGTTATTCATTAATTTATTATGCAGATAATGTAGGGCACATAAGGTTCAGGGGAGGGCAAAAAAGAGCCGACCTGATAATGAAGTTCCTGCTTCAAAGAAGGCATCTAGCGCCCACTCACACCTCTAACCAATACGTTCCCGACCCTTACAGGGACCCCCTGGTTATTGACAAGCTCCCTGATTTCTTTATTACAGGGCATATTCATAGGGTTAGTGTTAGCAATTACAAGAACATAACCCTGGTTAATTGTTCTTGCTGGACAGGCATTACTGAGGATATGGAAAAGAGAGGGCTTCAGCCTCAGCCAGCAAGGGTTCCTATAATAAATCTCAAAACAAGGGATGTTAAAATTATTAATTTTTTAAGAGAGGAAAAGCAAGGGGCGGCTTAGAATTAAGATAAATAAGCATTTTAGACAGATGAGCATATATGAGTATTAAGAAATATTTTGAGGAACTAGAATCAGGAAGCTTTGAGGCTTTTAAAGTAGCCTCTAAAGCAAGGAGCAAGGGATATGACCCTGAGCTAAAGCCAGAGATAGTGCTAGCTAAAAACCTGGCTGAGCGGGTAATCGGCCTTATCAGCGTGGTGGCTCCCCAGCTGCAGGACTCCGGGGCTATAAAAAGGATTGGTGAGATGGAGAAAAAGTACGGTATTCTGGACTGGAGAGTTGCTTTTCAGATTGCTCTTGAAATAGCACAGGAGAAGTTCTGCAAATTCCAGGACAAACGAGAAGCAATTGAGATAGGAATCAGAACAGGGTTTGCATATGTGACTCTTGGAGCAGTTTCTGCGCCTCTTGAAGGCTTCACAAAACTGGAAATAAAAAAAAGGTTAGATGGGCAAGGCGATTACTTCTGCCTTTACTTTTCAGGTCCTATCCGAGCAGCAGGAGGTACTGCTGCTGCTGTGTGTGTTTTGATAGCAGACTATGTTAGAAAGAGCCTGGGGTATGCAGCATACGACCCTACGGAAAAGGAAATCAAACGCTGTTATGCAGAGCTTTCAGACTATCATGAATACGTCACCAACCTCCAATATTTTCCTTCCCAGGAGGAGGCAGATTTCATGGTTGCTCATGTTCCTGTAGAAATATCTGGAGATCCTTCTGAGGATTTTGAGATATCTAATGTAAACCTTAAGGACCTTGCCAGAGTGAACACGAACAGGATTAGGAGCGGTTATTGCTTGGTTTATAGCGCAGGTTTGCCTTTAAAAGCTCCGAAAGTTTGGGCTAAGCTGGGTAATTGGGCTAGCGAGTTTGGGCTCGAACATTGGTCCTTCTTAGAGGAGTTTCTTAAGATTCAGAAAAAGGTGAAGGCTCGAGAGGCTTCCCAGACTACAGGCTCAGAACAAAAAGAGACAAAAGAGGATGAGCACAAGATAAAGCCTGACTACACTTATATTTCGGACTTAGTAGCAGGAAGACCTGTGTTTGGCTACCCGCTTACCAGTGGTGCCTTCCGCCTTAGGTATGGGAGAAGCAGGACTTCAGGTTACTCTGCCCAGAGCATTCACCCAGCAACTATGCATGTACTTCAAGACTTTATTGCCATAGCCACACAATTAAAAGTTGAGCGGCCCGGGAAGGCAGCTGCTTTCACATCTTGCGATTCTATTGACGGTCCTGTTGTGAAGCTGAAAGATGGCTCTGTAGTTTTTGTTGAAACGCAGCAACAAGCCAAATCCTTAACAGGAGAGGTAGAAGAGATTATTTATCTCGGCGATGTACTGATTAATTACGGGGATTTTTATGACAGAGCCCACCCCTTAATACCGGCTGGTTATGTTCCCGAGGAATGGATTCTTGAGTTAGAAAGAGCTTGTGCTCAGCTGTTTGGAACTTTTGATTTGGAAAAAATAACAGAGCTCATTGATATTGATGTTGAGAAACTCAGCGTGCTATTTGAAAAACCTCTAACAACAAAGATTTCTTTTGATGCAGCGCACCAGTTGAGCAAAAGGCTAAGAGTTCCTCTTCATCCCCATCACATTTTTTTCTGGAATAGCATAACCCCTTCCCAACTCCAGGGACTTATTAACTGGCTTGCAGAGAAAGCAAAAATTGAACCACAAGAAAACGGAGGCTCTTTTAAGATAATCATTCCCAAGAGCGAAGAGAAAAGGTATTTAGAACTCATCGGGGTGCCTCACTTGTTTATTAACAAGGAATATGTAGTCATAGAGAAAGAGGTTGCAAAAGCCTTACTTGGAAACCTCGGGATTCATGGAGAAGAAGGATTGAAGAAAAAAGTGGGTCAAATCCAGTCGTTTATTGAAACCTCAAAAGAAAAAAAGCTTTCGACGCTGAAAATAATTAATGCTTTAAGCGAGGTAGAAATCCGGGATAAGAATGGTACTTTTATCGGAGCAAGAATGGGCAGGCCTGAGAAAGCAAAAATGAGAAAACTAACAGGCAGTCCGCATGTCTTATTCCCTGTGGGTAAGGAAGGAGGCAAGTTCAGATCCTTCCAATCTGCGCTTGAAAAAGGAAGTATAACTGCACAATTCACTCCTTTTTATTGCAAGCATTGTAAAAGAGAAACTGTTTTCGGAGTGTGTGAGGTATGCAACAGGACTTCTGAGAAGATGCGTTTCTGTTCTGAATGCGGGTTGGTCAAGGATTGTCCGCACGTACCTATTCCTTATAAAACAATGGTGTTTGATATCAAGAATAGCTTCCCTCTTTTGTTGAAAGGCATAGGCACCACTATTTTTCCAGACTTAATAAAAGGAGTGCGCGGAACCAGCAATAAGGAGCATACTCCAGAGCACCTTGTGAAAGGCATCCTAAGAGCCAGGCATAATGTTTATGTCAATAAAGACGGCACTGTAAGGTATGATTGCTCAGAAATACCACTAACTCATTTCAAGCCTAAAGAGGCAGCTGTGAGCATTGAAATCCTGAAAGAATTGGGGTATTCTCATGACATTAAAGGAAAACCTTTAGAGAACGAGCAACAAACCTTAGAGTTAAAACCACAAGATATCCTCTTGCCTTGCAGCCCTGCTTCTCCTGAAGAGCCTGCTGATGCAGTCCTGTTCAGAACAGCCTGCTTTGTTGATGAACTGCTTGAAAAGCTCTATAACTTAAAGCCTTATTACAACTTGAAAGCCAAAGAAGACTTGATAGGCCAGCTAGTCATAGGATTGGCGCCTCACACTTCTGCAGGCATCCTTTGCAGGATAGTTGGGTTCTCAAAAACACAAGGCTTTGTAGCACATCCTTATGTACATGCTGCTATGCGAAGGGATTGTGATGGCGATGAAGGCTGCCTTCTTTTATTAATGGATGCATTAATCAATTTTTCAAAAAAATACTTGCCGGAAAGCAGGGGAAGTACCATGGACGCTCCCCTTGTCTTAACCTATATTCTGAATCCTTCAGAAGTAGATGATATGGTCTTCAACCTGGATGTTGTATGGAAATATCCTTTGGAATTTTATGAGGCTTGTCGTCAATACAAAATGCCTTGGGATGTTAAAATCAAACAAGTAAGGCATGTTTTATGGACGCCTCTGCAATATGAAGGACTCGGCTTTACCCATGACACCGCTGACATTAATGATGGTGTGTTGTGCTCTGCTTATAAAAAGCTTCCGAGCATGGAAGATAAACTAAAAGGGCAGATGGAACTGGCAGAAAAGATAAGAGCTGTTAACCCCAGCGACGTCGCAAAACTGGTAATAGACAAGCATTTCATGAAGGATACCAAGGGCAACCTGAGAAAATTCTCTCAGCAGGAGTTCAGGTGCGTTAATTGTAACGAGAAGTTCAGAAGGCCGCCTCTTTCAGGCAAGTGCTCTGAGTGCAATGGAAAAATCATCTTCACAGTCTCAGAAGGATTTGTGATAAAATACCTTGAATTAAGCATGAAATTAGCTGAGAAGTATAAGGTTCCAGTGTATATGAGGCAAAACCTTGAGCTGCTAAAGCAAAAAGTTGAGAGCGTGTTTGGAAAGGAAAAGGAGAGACAACAGGAATTAGGAGCTTGGCTCAGTGTCTAATATCAAAATCGTTAAATTCAGGAGTTTTCACCTCTTTTTCTTCAATTACCTCAACATTTTCAATATTGGCATGGCCAGGGTTATTCTTGCAGAAATGAATAAAAGCCTCTATCTTATCTTTTTCGCCTTCTACTAAGACTTCAACTTTTCCATTAGCAAGGTTTTTAACAAAGCCATTAAGGCCAAGCTCTCTTGCTTTTTTTGCAGAATAATGCCTATAACACACTCCCTGCACCCTTCCAGACACAAGAAAATGAACCTGTTTCATATTTGCTTCATGCTTTGTTTGAGCAATGAGGTTTTGAAAATTAGATTTTTGAATATACAGAGTATTTTGCTCCGCAAGCTTGGCATTTGATGAAGTAAATGTCCCCTTCCTTCGTCATTTTGGTATCTGGCTTTTGGCATTCCCTGCAGACCACAAAAGTTTCAGCATACTCCTTAATGCTTTCATTAATTCTTGTAGCAGGAACCTTTGTCCCTAAAATGATGAACTGCTTCTTAATCTCTCCGGGAGTTGCAAGCTCTTTCAACACATACTTTAGCATTTGCTCTGGCGGCCTTCCCAGATGTTGTGCAATCTGGAGAAAATTACTCAGAACGGTTTTATTGCCTTGGATGTGGCCACGTACATTTTGGATAACAAATCTTTCTGCGCTTACCTTGGTTTCAGGTAAAATTTGCTTTGCTCTTTCCAGCAGATTAGTATACTCTTCCATTTTTATCCTAGAAATACTTGAACTATATAAAAAGCTTTGTTTTCTCCTCTTTATTTCCCTAAAACGTTAATAGCTTCTCTTATTAGCTTCCGGCTTCCAAAAGGTTTATAAAGAACAAAAAAAGGGGATAAGAGCATGGTCCTCGAATCCATGATAACGCCCTTTAAAGCAGAGCAAAGACCCTCAAAACTTCTGCTCCTCGGGATTCTTTTTACATCGGTTTCCATCTTTTTAGGACTCTGGATTTTCAAAGCCCAAACCAGCCTGGTGATGGTCTTCTTCACAGCAATGGCAGCGCTTCCCCTTATTTATAACACTCTTCGAATGGAAGAGGAAAAGGATTTGGAGGGAATGGAAGAGAAGTGGTTATTGAAGGAGCATAGCAAAGCCCTACGCGTTTTTATGTATCTGTTCATAGGAGCAACGATTGCCTTCTCTTTTTGGTATGTGGTTTTTTCCTCTGACCTTGTCAATACAGCCTTTCAAGCTCAGACTGCAACTATTAATGCAATCAATAGCAGGGTAACAGGAAACCTGAGCTTTAATGCTAATATGGGGTTTTTTTCAAAAATCTTCCTTAATAATGTTAAGGTCTTGATTTTTTGCATCTTATTCTCATTTGTTTACGGCTCTGGAGCAATTTTCATCCTTATGTGGAACGCTTCAGTAATAGGTACTGCCATAGGCAACTTTATCAGAAGCGAGATTGCGCAAGTTGCTCAACTCGTTGGCTTCGAGAAAATAGCTCACTATTTCCAGATTATTAGCATCGGATTATTAAGGTACTCTATTCACGGCATTCCCGAAATCCTGGCCTACTTCATGGGTGGGCTTGCAGGAGGAATTATAGGGCTTGCTGTTATAAAGCATGACTTTGGAACAGCCAAATTCGAGCATATTTTGCTGGACTCGGCAGATGTTTTACTTCTCAGTCTAGGCGTCTTGTTCATAGCAGCCGTTTTAGAGGTTTTTATAACTCCGGCAATCTTCTGAGAATTTCCCGGTCAGAAGAGCAGATTAGCAAGGCAATAGCAAGACTATTCTAACACTTTAATCCTTCCAGGCTTAATTTCAAAGAGCTCACCCTCTTCAATAAGCTTTTGCACAAGCTCCTCGCCCTTCGGGGCATCTGCTCTTTTTATAACCTCATTAACATCTGCTCCGCTCCCATCGTCAAGGTCTTTGACAAATTCAACAATTTTCTGAAAATAGTTCACAGACTTCTCTTTCTCATTTAGAATAACCCTGCTCTCTTTTTTTATTGCTCTGGTCTTCTTTTTTAGGATTTCTAATTGGAGCTGCCTATAAGCCCCCCATCTTGGGTTAATCTTTTTTACTATCTCAGGCAGAAGGTATTTTTGCTCATTATACACTCTAGGCCGCCCAATAATAAGCACCAAGTCACCAAGGCTAAGCTCTTCAAACAAATTCCCTTCAAAGCTCCTGAGAAGAATCCTTCCGCTGCCGTCGTCAATAAGCACCCCGCCACCGACCTCGTTGCTTACCACCACCCCGATAATATTAACTCGGGATATGTCGCCCAAATCAGTTAAGAAATAGCTCGGATTCCATCCTTCTGTCCTGACAAAGCTTCCTTGCAAGATGCTCTCAATCATGCATATCATTGCAGTTTCCCTTTTTATCTGAGCCATAAGCAGCCTCTTGAATTTTTATTTAAAGCAGTGCTAAATCCTTGATATAATCCCGTGTCGAGGGCTGAAAACATCTCCTGCCCTCTTGAGCTTCTCCAGGATCTCATCAAGACGCTCTTTCTCCACCCCCCTTATCTCTGCCTCTCGCTGGATGTCTTCAACAGGAATAGCTTTTCCAAGCACCTTTTCCAGCTCAATGATAACCTCTCTTATCACACTAATCTCGCTCCTCTGAGATGCAGTGATGCCTGTTGCTATAGTGTCAATATCAATCTTGCCAGTGGCAGGATCAAAACCTATCTGAGATAAACAATAATGAATGAGCTCAATGGCTCTCCTAGCATCTTTCTTCAATACCTTATCATGCAATTCTGCCCTAGCACTAGCCTCACTAAGCCTGACCAGGGCCTCTAATTGCCTTGGGCTAATGGGAACGCTCTTAGTTGCTTCGTCCTTCTCACCAGCATTACGCATATCCACAAAAAACTCCTTTATCTCTTTCATAGCAGCATCTGTGAGCTTTGGAAACACTTTTCTCCTAGCATATGATACGTACTTTTTGATTAACTCAGAGGAAATCTCGCTTTCTTGCTTCTCTCCGCTCTGATGTAATTGCAGGATAAAGCTTGCCATCTTCTCATCCTTTTCCTTATCAGGCAGGTCGCGCATAGGAAAGATAAGGTCAAAGCGGTTAAGCAAGGTAGTCGGGAGCTCTATCTGCTTTGCAATAAGCTCAAAGGGGTCAAACCTGCCGAACTTAGGGTTAGCAGCAGCAAGCACAGTGGTTTCTGCCCTAAGTGTGGCTTGAATATTTGCTTTACTAATACTAATGGTTTGTTGCTCTAAACCCTCGTGCATAGCTGCCTGGTCTTCGGGTGTCATCTTATCAAGCTCATCAATGCAGCATATCCCCTTATTGGTAAGAACCAGGGCTCCTGCTTCCAAAGCCCATCCCTTAAGGAATTCGTCTTTTACAACACTAGCTGTGAGTCCAGCGCCAGTAGCTCCTTTGCCGCTAACATATCTGCTCTTAGGAGCAACCACGCTAACCCTTTTCAAGAGTTGTGACTTCCCGCTGCCAGGGTCGCCAACAAGCAGGATATGGATGTCCCCTCTCGTAACGTCGCCTTTGTCTCTTTTTTTCATCACTCCGCCAAGCATTTGTAAAAGTATGGCTTCCTTGACCCTTTCATGCCCATAAATGCTGGGTGCTAGGGAGTCGCGTAGCTTCTCAAAAACCCTTTTATCCTCTGCTAGCTTTAGGATTTCTTTTTCCTCTGCTTCGCTAATGTCGATTTCATAAAAATCCTCTTGCACAGGCTCTACATTGTTTGAATCGCAGAACAAGTCAAACCTCGTAGTTCTAATGCCGCCTATTTCAATAGGAATCTC
>DATEYH010000139.1:0-2067 GCA_035256305.1 Candidatus Nanoarchaeia archaeon | reverse complement strand
ATCAGCAAGTGTCAGTTTCATAAAATCACCTCAGGGATTTTATGACCAAAAAACAAGGTTTTTTGTTTCATGCGAATACCCCCATAACCTTTTAATCTTTATAAGGAGAGAGACAGAACACTAATATTTAAGTTTTGTGGTGAAGTGCAAGCGCGAGGCAGTGAGAATGAGGTTGAGTGATTAATTGGAGTTTGAAATGATGTCTTACGAGGATGAATCAAACTCTTTCTGATGCTTTCAAAGGAATAACTAACCAGCACATGAAACTCTTTCCTCAGCTTCCACCTCCTTCATCATAAGAAATCTTTGTGGAAGCCAATTAATCATTTCAGAAATTAACCTGCAACCCATTGTGCAGCACGTGCACCTGGTGGGGCTTGTAGCCTATTTCCAGGCAGAGCTCTTTCATGGCTTCAAGGTTTTTTCTCTTGGCATGAGTCGGGATTACGTGCTCTGGCTTGAGCAAGTGAACCAGGTCTCGCAAGTCTTCTCTGAAGGCGTGGCCAGAGACATGAACATCTGTGAACAGCCTAACCTTCTTCTCCCTTAAAGCCTTATCAAGCTTTTCCCTATTTCTTATATTATTTTCCACAGGTATTACTCCGCATGAGAATATGACGTGGTCTTCTTCTTCAAATCTGTAGAGGTGTTGGTACACCATTCTTGACAACACTGCTCCCGGCTCTCCCTGGTGGCCTGTCACTATGAAGAGCTGCTTATCAGCATGCTTAACCCTCTTGAAGAACTTGCCAACCTTGCCTCCATACTTGACATGCTCTGCTCCTTTCTCAAGGTCAATAATGCCTGCTCTCTTAGCAGCATCAACATACTTGTCAAGAGACCTGCCAATGAACACAGGCCTTCTTCTCAGCTTGCGAGCAAGCTCCACAATGCTCCTGAGCCTGGCTATATGGCTGGAAAAGGTTGTGATAATAACTGCCTTGCCTCTTGAATTAACCCCTAGAAGCACATCCTTGAGCATCTCCTTGGCTATGCTCTCACTAGGAGTCTTCATAGGAGTGCCTGCGTACAATGAATCAACAATAAGCACCTTGACTCCTTTATCCCCTAATTCCTTGAAACGCTTGAAGTTAGGCTTCTCACCAAGAGTTGGCGCATTGTCGAGCTTGAAGTCATTAGCATAAACCAGTGTGCCATAAGGAGTGTGGACAGCTATGACAACGGTTTCAGGCACAGAATGAGTGATATTAACAAATTCAACAGTGATTTTCTTGGAAACCCTGAACTTGGAATTAACAGGGTGAGGCACAAGATTATTACGCAAGGAAATCTTCTCAGCCTGCAGAGAAGTGCCAAGCACCTCTATGGTGTACCTTGTGGCGTGAATATCTGCCTTAAACTTGTTGCTAAGAAAAGGCACGGCGCCTAGGTGGTCAAGGTGGGCGTGGCTTATGCATATTGCCTTTACCTTGTGCCATAAGTCCTGGATCTGGTAAATGTTAGGCACAGCATTAACCTGTATCAGGGCGTCTGCAGACAAGTCCTTCTTGGTGCTCAACTCCTCTAATTCTTCTGTGTAGGCAATGTAATTATCCATGTGCAAGCCCATGTCAAGGAGCACTGCTTCATCATCCACCTTTACAAGGGTGCAGTTCCTCCCGATCTCAGAGTAGCCGCCAACAGTTATTATTTGTAATCCCATTGCTCATCTAACAATTGAAAGAGTTTAAAAATGTTGCTAAAAAGAAAGGCATAACTAAGGATTATAGTTTATCGCTAATATCTTGAGAATTTCCCGGATTCATTTTTGCTTTCTTTTGAAAAGAAGGGTTCCTTTTATACTCTTCGACTTCTTTACGTATTCTTTCCAGAATTTGACGCCCTTCCCAAGGGAAAGCTGGAAAAGGACCTCTATGTGAGCCATGCCGTTCATTATGGCGAGTTGCAGCACTGCAGTGTCTAAGCAGCTCATAATAATCTTCTCTGTTCTTTTATCATCCACCTTTACAAGGGTGCAGTTCCTCCCGATCTCAGAGTAGCCGCCAACAGTTATTATTTGTAATCCCATTGCTCATCTAACAATTGAAAGAGTTTAAAAATGTTGCT
>DATEYH010000138.1:0-37343 GCA_035256305.1 Candidatus Nanoarchaeia archaeon | reverse complement strand
CGGTCGGCGCATCCTTCTTTCTTTTCTGGTACTAACAAAAAAAGAAAATATTTTTAACTATAAGGCATAATGGAATATTAAAAAGAGGTAATGGAAGATTATCATGGAGCCTTTCGTTGTTTTTGCCATTGGAGGAGCAGTCATCCTGCTAGGTTTTATAGGCGAGTGGATTTTTGAGAAGACAGGAATCCCCGATCCGATATGGCTTATGATTTTTGGTATTGTGCTTGGCAAGTTCTACCCTATTTCTGATTATGAAGCATTCACGCAGATAGGCGCCGTATTCACTGTTTTCGCACTGATTTACATCCTTTTCGAGGGCTTGCTCAACACTGACCTTAAAAGCTTTTTCCAGGGAGTGATAAAGGGAAGCGAGGTTTCTATACTTCATTTCATCCTAACGGTTGCTGTGACAGTTGGTTTCATGAAGTTATTCGGCTGGGGGCTGCTAGAGGGCTTGCTGCTTGGGATTATACTGACTGATTCTGCCCAGACAGTAATCATTCCAATCATGAAAAGGCTTAAGATTAGCAAAGAGGCTTATTCAACATTAACATTTGAGTCAGCAATCAGCGACGTATTTGGAATAGTAGGGGCTATTACTGTCATCAACATAATCCTCATGCAGAGCACAAGCTTCGCCGAGGTCGGCCAGAAGCTCCTATACACCTTAAGCGTATCAATCTTCCTTGGAATACTTGGCGGGTTCTTATGGTCTGCTTTGCAAAAAAGGATGGACACATTCGCCAAGTCTTACATGACTACGATAGGGGCGCTTCTTTTGCTCTACAGCGGAGTCGAGTATATGGGAGCCAACGGAGCTATTGCCTGCCTTGCCTTTGCAGTCATATATGCGAATACAAAGCAGATCTTTGCAGCTTTCCACAAGGATGGCGGGGAAGAGATTGCTCCTGGTGCAAAGTTCTTCTATGCAGAAATATCTTTCTTTGTAAAATCATTCTTTTTCGTCTATCTTGGGCTAAGCATCAACTTGGAGAACATAAACATCATCTTAGCAGGAATTGCCTTGTCAATCCTCATAATGTTAATCAGGCCGCTTGCTGTTAAGCTCAGCGGCATCGGCAAAATCGTGAATGACAAGGACAGGGTTTATGTTGAGATATTGAACCCTAAAGGAACTGCTGCGGCAGTGCTGGTGCTGCTCCTATTCCAATACAACCTTCCTTATGCAGAAGATTTCTCAACATTGGTATTCTCAGCGATTGCCTTCAGCATCTTTGCCTGCGTATTCCTCGTATTCCTTACTAACAGGAATCACTTCCACGGGTTCTGGAATTGGCGTTCAAAGGTAGAAGTCGTTGAAGAAAAAGAAACGCAAGAAGAAGATTGAACCTGTTCTCCTAGGGCTAAGTTTTCTGGCTGTTTCTATAACAAAAAAGTTTTTAAACATACTATAACCACAGGACATTATAAGTTGGGCCCATAGCTTAGCCTGGCTGGAGCACCGGTCTTATAAGGCAGTGCTTCGAACACTGAATAGGACAGCCGGGGGTCTGGGGTTCAAAACAGATTTTTGCCGAAAAATCTGGTAAAAAGCAAGCAAGGAGGACATTAACTTCGTTAAGTCCTCCGCGTTACCGAAGGTGCAAATATCTGGTGAAAGTCCCTGTGGGCCCACTTGCCCCGATGGTGTAGTCCGGTCCAAAGGAAACAAGGAAGCTGTTTCCTTGGTTCCCTTGCGGGAACAATCATCTCGGATTTTCGCGGCGAGCAACAAAGTTGCTGAGGTTTTTGCCTCACGCCGAAAACATCCGAGGACACGGGTTCAAATCCCGTTCGGGGCATGAATTATTTTTTAATTTTTAAAAAGATTTATAAAACGAAATAAAACTCAGTGTTTAAACATGAAGAGAAGCAGCCGACGCTGGAAAAAGAAAAGGCAGATGCGCTGGAAGTGGCAGCGCAAGAGGATGAAGAGGGAAAAGAGGAGAAGGAAGGCTAGCCAGTAGGCTTGTTCTTATTTCTTATTTAAATATTAGAATCGATTATTTAACTTTAAATTTATGCTTAATCTCCGGAATCTTCCTTTGCGTAGCAAGCTCGCCGCTCCTTATTATTTCCAAAGACTTCTCCCTGTGAATTATAAACTTGTATTCCGGAATCCGCGGCTTAACCAGCACATAATTCTTGTCAGGAATGTCTTTCAGGCGTAACCTTATAATCTCATCCATGGCTGCCCTGCCGCTGGTCTCCAGGAGCTTTACCAAGCTCGGCTTCTTACTGGTTTTCAGAGGCTCATAAGGCACTGCGTCGATAATAATGTACTTTTTTATCTGGCTCGGCAGGATGGAGAATGGGACATTGTCTAATACGCCTCCGTCGACATAATAGTCTTTGTGGATGATGGGCGGAGCAAACACTCCTGGAATGGCAATGCTAGCACGTATGGCTTTGAAGAGTTCTCCTGAGCAGAAAACCACTTCCTTGCCCTTGCTAAGGTCAGTCGCATTGATATACATCGGAATTTTCAGCTCCTCAAACTTGTTCACACCCATGAAATCATCCAGTGCCTTCTTCAGCTTGTTTGTTTTTGTAATGCCGAGCTTTGAAATAGCGTAAATGGATAAATCCAGGAGCTGAACCAGCTTGTACTTTAAAATAAAATCTTCTATCTCCTGAGGCGTTCTGCCAGCAGCGTAACATGCCCCGATAATGCTGCCCATGCTGCAGCCAGCTATTGCGCTGAATTTCACACCCAGCTTATCCAGCACTTTCAAGGCGCCGATATGAGCCAGACCGTTCACTCCTCCTCCGCTAAGCACCAAGCCGATTCTTGACATAACAACACTCCATTCAATGTGCAGGGTTATAAATTTTTCTGCTGAACCAATTTACTGGTTGAAACCGCAAAATATTAAAACAAAATTCACTAAAAATGAATTTTATATACAAAAATCATAGATTTTTGTAATACCGAAAAGCTTATAAATACCCTATAACTCTCTGAAAACACGCATTTTCAGGCGAGGATCTAAACACTGATTCTCTACAAGCGATCAGCGCCATAGTTATGCAGAATTAAAAACATCTCGACGAAAGTCTGGATTAAGCATCTTTTGCATCAGCATAACTCGAAAAGTTTGTTTCATGCTTGAACTAGCTATTCAAGTATACTGGTAGGAGAAAGAATCCTGTTTAGCAGAATTCTAATAAAGTTTCATTAAAGTTTTAGCCGAATAATCAAATAATCAGTTCCCGTTGATCCTGCGGGAGATTGCTGCTATTGGGATCCGATTAAGCCATGCAAGTCATCCAGCAATGGAGGCGAAAGGCTCAGTAACACGTCGGTAACCTGCCCTATGGTCGGGGATAGCTTCGCGAAAGTGAGGGTAATACCTGATAGGGAACAAGCCCTGGAATGGGCTCTTCCTTAAACTCGTGCCATAGGATGGACTGGCGGCGGATTAGGCTGTTGGCGGTGTAATGCACGCAAAAGCTAACCCTTTTGGGTTGTAAGCTGGCGCTTACAAGACCACCAAACCTAGGATCCGTACGGGCCATGAGAGTGGGAGCCCGGAGAGGGACACTGAGATACTGGTCCCAGCCCCACGGGGTGCAGCAGGCGCGAAACCTTTCCAATGCACGCAAGTGTGAGAAGGGGATCCCAAGTGCTTATCATTGATAGGCTTTTGCCATGTGTAAAAAGCTTGGCGAATAAGGGGTGGGCAAGACTGGTGCCAGCCGCCGCGGTAACCCCAGCGCCCCAAGTGGTCATCACGATTATTGGGTCTAAAGCGTTCGTAGCAGGTCTTGAAAATCCTTTGTGAAATCGGCAGGCTTAACCTGTCGGCGTGCAGAGGACACTACAAGACTCGGGACCGGAAGAGGTCAGAAGTATTCCTTGGGTACCGGTAAAATGGGTTAATCCAGGGAGGACTACCAATGGCGAAGGCATCTGGCCAGGACGGGTCCGACTGTGAGGAACGAAAGCTAGGGGAGCAAAACGGATTAGATACACCTTTAATCAAAGCTGTACCAAAAAATGCAATGTGGGATTTTAACTTCGTTAAAACCCACTGAACGATTTGTTTTTGCCAAGAAAAAATTACTACAATCCATTGCAAATTCTGATACGTTATGGAAATAAAGGTGCTAATTACCCGAGTAGTCCTAGCTGTAAACGCTGCGAGCAAGGTATTGCGCACCCCACGAGGATGCGCAGTGTCGAAGAGAAGTCGTTAAGCTCGCCACCAGGGAAGTACGGTCGCAAGGCTGAAACTTTAAGGAATTGGCGGGGAGACACCACAAGGGGTGCGGCGTGCGGTTCAATCTAACTCAACGCAGAGAACCTCACTAGAGCCGACGGCAGAATGAAGGTCATGCTGAAGACATTACCTGACAAGCCGAGAGGTAGTGCATGGCCGTCGCCAGCTCGTGCTGTGAAGCGTCCAGTTAAGTCTGGCAACGAGCGAGACCTGTACCCTCTATTGCTAACAACATCCACGGATGGATTGAGCACTTTGAGGGGACTGCCCTGGAAACAGGGAGGAAGGTGCAGGCTACGGTAGGTCTGTATGCTCCGAATGCTCTAGGCTACACGCGCGCAACAATGGTATGGACAATGGGATGCCACCCCGAAAGGGGGAGCTAAACCTCTAAACCATATCTTAGTTCAGATCGAGGCTTGTAACTCAGCCTCGTGACGATGGAATCCCTAGTAATCGGATTTTAGCATAGTCCGGTGAATATGTCCCTGTCTCTTGCACACACCGCCCGTCAAACCAATCGAGCAGGGTTTAGGTGAAACACAGCTTTCTTGGTTGTGTTGAACCTGAGTTCAGTGAGATGGGTTAAGTCGTCACAAGGTCACCGTAGGGGAACCTGCGGTGGGATCACCTCCTATAATTTTTTATATAAATATTAGAATCTTGTTAGGCTAGTTCTTCTCCTACCACATTATTTTTTTGCTATTCACAGGAGCAAAAGGGGATTATACCCCCGGCATGGGCTCTTAGCTCAGTAGTAGAGCACCACCCTTGCATGCAAAAGGCAAGAGCTTTTGCTTGAGAGAGGTGGGGGCCGCGGGTGCGAATACAACATCAGAGTTTATTACATAAACTCTGAGGACGCAATTCCCGCAGAGTCCATCGAACGAAGTGAGATGGACTCGAGGACTCAAAAATCGCTTCGCGATTTTTGTTGTCGCAGAGTCCACTTACATTTCATATTCAATTTTTTATTAGCAGCTCGGCAACTAAGACTTGCTGGGTGAAGAAGCTCAGAACACGAGAAGACATGCTTTTTCATGTCGACCAATATTCATTTACTCATGTTTAATGAAGGCTGTTCATAGGAAATTATTGGTCTTTGCAACACAGAGATAAGTCTCTGAAATGATTGCTAAGTTCTGAGAGAAAATACTCTACTAGGAGGATAGCTTGGCTCAAGACGGCGAAGAAGGACGTGGCAAGCCACGAAAAGCCTTGGCGACCCGCACGCAGGGGTTGAACCAGGGATTTCTGAATGCGACTTCGCTTTGAAGCCGAAAGGCTAGCTATACGCAGGGAACTGAAACGTCTTAGTACCTGCAGGAAGAGAAACTAAACTAAGGATGCTGTTATTAGCAGAGAGCGAAAGCAGCAAAGGGCAATCTGAACCTTTCATTGAAAAATGAGATGGGATGTGGATTTGTAAGACTGTCTTTTAGACCTTACCCTGATGACTCAAAGTCTTCTGGAAAGAAGTACCATAGAGGGTGATAGTCCCGTAGAGGGAGTCAGGGAGGCGTGGCAGTATCTTGAGTAGCACCTACTGGATACTAGGTGCGAAGCTAGGAGGCATCAACTCCTAACCCTAAACACGTTTTGAGTCCGATAGCGAACCAGTACCGTGAGGGAAAGCTGAAAAGAACTCTTGACAGAGAGTCAAATAGAACTTGAAACCTAGTAGATACAGCGGGATACGCAGCTTCGGCTGTGTATCGTGCGTTTAGAATAACGAGCCAGGGAGTTTGTCTGAGTGGCAAGGATAACCATTAATCAATGGGCATCCAAAGCGAAAGCAATATCCCGCAGCATGCGAGGGGAGAGGTGTGAAAGCGCCTTTAGTCACTCGGACCAGACCCGAAGCCGGACGAACTACACTTGGGTAAGGTGAAGCCCTTCTAAAGAAGGGTGGAGGCCTGCAGAGGTTCTATGTACAAATGTTCTTCTAACTTGAGCGTAGGGGTAAAAAGCCAATCGAGTTCGGCGATAGCTGGTTCCTACCGAAGTTGGCTGCAGTCAAGCCCTGAGCGAGGTTGCCTGGGAGGTAGAGCTACGGATTTAGGATTTAGGCCGCGAAAGTGGTCGGTTCTTTGTCCAACTCCAAAGTCCCATGCACTGTAGACCTCAGGAGACGGCGC
This sequence comes from Candidatus Nanoarchaeia archaeon, assembly GCA_035256305.1. Lineage (GTDB taxonomy): Archaea > Nanobdellota > Nanobdellia > Woesearchaeales > SM23-78 > SM23-78. The sequence continues at coordinate 30,979 of DATEYH010000138.1, read as the reverse complement.
ATCGTCGTAAGGGTGATGCGCGAGAGGGGAACAACCCAGACAGCGGTTAAGGTCCCTAAGCATTGGTTAAGTGTGAAAGGGTGAAGGTTGTTCATAACCAAAGACAGCGAGGAGGTTGGCTTAGAAGCAGCCACCCTTTAAAAAGTGCGTAACAGCTTACTCTTCGAGGTTATGAGCGCCTAAGATGGACGGGGCTAAATCAGTCACCGAGACCGCTGGCACGCGCAAGCGTTGCGGTAGGTAGGCGTCCTGCTAGAGCAGAAGCTTCTCCGAGAGGAGAGGTCAATCTTGCAGGAATGAGAATCCTGGTAATAGTAAGAACTTAGCACTGTGAGAATCAGTGTCGCTGAAAGGGCAAGGGTTCCTTGGCAATGCAGATCAGCCAAGGGTAAGTTAGTCCTAACTCAGCTCATAACTTGAGCTAGTAGAGGAAAGGGAAACAGGTTAATATTCCTGTACCATATTGGTATGTGCGGTAACGCAAGCCTTGTTCCTGACGCTTCTGGTTAGGCTGACAATCCCCGTCGGGATTGTTAATAAGGGCAGGTCAGGGGAGTATCGTAACGATGAGAACCTGGTCAACTCTTAGAACAGCAGTACTTAAGTATTGTTCAGCTAATACCCGGAGCCCTTGAAAAGGGAACAGGGAAAAATCCTTTATGTCTATACCCAGCACCGGCACAGGTGCCCCTGGGTGAGAAGCCCACGGCGAGAAGGGACAATCTGGTTGAGGGAATTCGGCAAATTAGCCCCAAGCCTTCGGTCTAAGGGGTCCCTACACTTGTATTCATAAGAATGCGAGTGTAAGGCACAGTAACAAAGGAGGTCCGACTGTTTAACAAAAACTTAACCGACTGCCAACCCGTAAGGGCTAGAATAGTCGGTGACGTCTGCCCAGTGCCTGTATCTGAAAATCCCATCCAAGGGAACGAAGGACAGGTAAACGGCGGGAGTAACTATAACTCTCTTAAGGTAAGCACAGAAGTTGCCTTAAACAATCTGGCTATATGCTGGGACGTCTGAGAGTCCTACACTACCACTGGACATATTAACGTGAGCTATTTAAATTAAAACGTTTATATGTTGTCAGGGTGAAAAAGTGATAGGTGCAGATAATCAGCAGGAAAGACTGGATGCTAAGTGGATTGTCGGATTCATTGATGGAGAAGGTTGTTTTCATGTGTCTATTAATAGATTAGAGAAAATGACCTTAAAATGGCAGGTACTCCCTGAATTAAGGATAGTGCAACATCAACGCGATGAAGCAGTACTTCACAGAATCAAGTCATATTTTGGTTTTGGAAGCGTAACTGTGAATAACGGAGATAGGAAAGAGTTCCGAGTGAGAGGATTAGACAACCTGAACCGTATAGTTCAGTTCATAAATGAAAATCCTCTTCAAACTTCTAAGAAGAATAGCTTTGAACTCTTTGCACAAATATTAGGGATTATGAATAAAAAGGAGCACTTGTCAAGAGCAGGCTTAGAGAAAATAGCTGAACTTGCTTCTGAGATGAACCGAAAAGTCATAAGGCGTCTAGAATCCTCAGAGACTATACGCCAAAAACACTCTTTGATGAGTGTTAAGATATAGTCCGACCCTCATAGCGATGTGAGGAGACATCAAAACCATGTGGTTTTGGGGTTGCCAAAAATCATTTGAGATTTTTGAGCAACTAGTAGAAATGCTTGTCCGCCTTAAAGAGAAGGTCAGTACCTTAAATTTTAAGGGAAGTAACAGATGTGAGCGAAATGCCTTGCCGTTTGATTGACGGCCTGCATGAATGGCGTAACGAGATCTCCACTGTCCCCAACCGGAACCCTCTGAAAATTTTGTTCTGGTGCAAAGACCAGAGACTTCCAGTGGGAAGCGAAGACCCCGTGAAACTTTACTGTAGCCTGTTGCTGCAACGTGAGACCGGGTGTATAGAGTAAGTAGGAGTTGTTTGAGGCTTGCATGCAAGTGCAGGTTTAGACGTCGATGTAACACTACTCATCTGGTTTTACGCTGCTCACAAGTCCTTGTGACTTGGACACCGGCAGGTGGACAGTTTGGCTGGGGTGGCACGCCGCTGAAAAGATATGAGCAATAGATTGCTTGATAAAGCTTGTCTATGCTCGCTTTATATCAGTGGCGCCCCAAGGTTGGCTCAGTCGGGTCAGAAATCCGATGTTGAGTGTAAGGGCAAAAGCCAGCCTGACTGGTATTTGAATAAGAAGAATACCAGAAACGAAAGTTGGGCCTAACGAACTGCCGTTCCTCCTTGAATGGGGGACGGTACCGACCGAAAAGTTACTCCGGGGATAACAGAGTTGTCGCGCCCGAGAGCTCCTATCGACGGCGCGGTTTGCTACATAGATGTCGGCTCTTCCTATCCTGGCCGTGCAGAATAACCTTTTTGCGAAAGTAAGAAGGTACTGTATGCGGCCAAGGGTGAGGGTGTTCACCTATCAAAAGGGATCGTGAGCTGGGTTCAGAACGCTGCGAGGCAGTTTGTTTGATATCTACTGGAAGTGTTGGGTGTCTGAAAGGAAGGGACCTTTAGTACGAGAGGAACGAGGGCCCGAAGCCTCTGGTCGACCGGTTATCCGACAGGGTAGGCCGGGCAGCTACGCTTTACATGGATAAATACTGAAAGCATCTAAGTATGAAGCCATCCTTGAAAAGAGACGCTCATGGACGCCGATAGAAGATCGGGTTGATAGAGCTGGTGTGTACGCACCAAGGCAACAAGGTGCTCAGCATGCAGCCACTAATAAGTCCAATCTCTCATTTAACAATCAAATCAGAGAATTGGCTCTGAGAAGCAAAGACTATGATGCACAAAAATTCCTCAGAATTTTTGGCTCAACAACCTTGGTTGTTGATTCCTATGAACAGCTATCATTAATTTATTATTTCTAAGAAATTATGTTTCAAAATTAAATATAAAAAAGAATTTTTGTTTTATTCTTAACTAGAAGTCTATGCCTAAGGTCACTCTGTGCTCTATTATGGGCGCTAGCTTTCCACTTGCCTTTAGCGCTGGGTTATATGCCACCGACACTCCGTCCCAAACGTATTTTTTCAGGCTGACTTCCCCGTACTCCCATTGCCCTCCTTGCAGGGCGTTGAAATCTCCGAAGCTGCTTATGCTCCATCCTTTGCCTAGCTGTACATCTGCAAAGTAGCCTACCATCACTTTTCTGGGCACGATTTTTCCGTCTTTATCTACGCAGACAGGAAGAGCTTTTACTTGGAGCGTGGTGCCTTTTGGAGTTGGCAACTTGGCTTCTAGACCAAGCCTTGCTTCGCTGAAAGGCTCGTTGCAGTGAACTATCTCTCCTTTTGCTAATATTCCTCCTTTTATTTCCCTTCCTAACATGCTCTTTCCAAAGTAGCCATTGCCTCCTTGGTAGAGTTCTATGAAGGTGTAGCCTCCAATCTTTCCAGGCAGTTGGTAGAATGCGTTACCTCTTAGGTAAGTACTCTGCTTAGTTGGTCCTGCTATTGCTTCCAGGCTTCCGTTCATATCAGCCTTGGCTTTCATTGGCATAGCCAGCGTGCCTGCTATTGCAGCGCCCACTATTGCCTTCTTTGCTTTCTCCCTGATTTTTTGCATGAATGTTTTCATTTTTGTTTCACCTCTTTCTGTTATCTTGTAACCACTATTTAGTAGATATACTATATAAACATTACCTACCCCTTAAGGGGGAGAAATTAGAAAAGAATATAAATAAGCAAAATAATGATTATCCTATGAACCTAGAAATACTAGAACAAATAGGCCTGACCAAATCAGAGATAAAAGTCTACCTTGCACTCCTGGAGCTAGGCTCCTCCACAACAGGCCCAATCGTTGATAAATCAGGAGCAGCCAGCTCAAAAATTTATGAGATACTTGACCGGCTAATACACAAAGGAATGGCGAGCCATGTGATGAAAGGCAGCACAAAATACTTTGAAGCAGCACCCCCTGAAAGAATACTTGACTACCTTAAGGAAAGAGAAGAGGAACTTGCAACTCAGAAAAAAGAAGTTGAGCAACTGCTCCCTCAACTAGTGCTAAAAAAAGAGATGGCCAAGTATAAGCAGGAAGCAACGATTTACAGGGGAATGCGAGGAATTGAAACTGCTTTTTATGATGCCCTCAAGCTAATGAAGAAAGGCGAAACCTTTTATGTATACGGAATTCCTCAGCGCTCAGACAAAGTCAACCTCTTCTTTGTGAAATGGAATGCTGAAAGAGCAAGGCGAGGTGTGGAGGCAAGGCAGTTATTCAATGAAAGCGCAAGAGGAGAATTACAAGCACTTCCAGAAAATAATCCGTTATCAGAGATAAGGTTTATGCAGAATGAACAAGCCATGCCTGCAGGAATAAACATCTTCCACGACAGAGTTCTTATTTTTCCCTCTGAAACAGAAAAACAGCCATTGCTCATAGTGATTGATAACAAGGAAGTCGCGGCTTCTTTCCTAAAACAGTTCGAGCTGCTCTGGAATCAGCAGACAAAAACATTCATAGGACTGGATGGGCTAAGGTTTGCTCTTAAGGACATGGCGCAGACAAACAGGGAAATACTTGCATTCGGGCTTGAAGAATCCAAGCTTCAGGAAAAACTGACCAGGGAACTGGACGAACTAATAGACATAGAGAATAAAAGAGCTATTCATGAGAGGTTACTTTTCAAAAAAGGTTCAAAAATCAAAAGAAAAGCAGAGCTTGCACAAATAAGGTTTTTGCCTGAAGAATACTTTAGCCCTTTGCACATGGAGATATATGATGATAAGGTTGTAATCATTGACTGGACAGAACCAATTACAACAATAATAATAGACAAGAAAGCAATAGCCGATGGTTACAGGAAGTATTTTGACTTGTTATGGAAGCTGGCAAAGCCAGAATAAGCAAGCTTATGAAAGTTTTAAGCGCAACCTTTAAATAATCATCTTGGCAGAGGAATATTATTATGAATAAAAAGGATGTTTTTCCAGCTCCACTGAAGATTCGCTACAAGGGCTATTTTGACTGGGAAGGGCTTTATCGCTTTGTCTGGAATTGGATGCTGAAGCGCCAGTTCAGGGTGCATGAGAAGCGCTACAAGGACAAGATAGACACTGCGCTTGGGAATGAGCTTGAGGTGGATGTCTGGGGGGAGAAGGAGGTCACAGAGTACTATCAGTACAGGGCGGAAGTGCATTATCATTTGTGGGAGTCAAGGGAGGTGCCTGTGGTGGAGAATGGCCGCCAGGTGATGAAGATGCACGGAAGGATTGATATCAAGATAGAGGGCGCGGTCATAACTGACTGGCAGAAGCGTTACAAGCCAGATAATACTGTGCACAAGCTCATGGAGATGTTCCTTAGCAAGGTCGTCTTGAAGAATGAGCTGGAGATAAATTATATTGACCCTTTTGACAAGGACTTGCACAGGCTTGAGGCAGAAATAAAAAAGTTTTTAAAAATAGAAGCAGATGCTAGTGGAGTAGGCTAGTTAACAAAAACTAAAGATTTTTGAATTGGAGTATAAATACTCCAACAAAAAGAGGTTTGCCATGGCTGAGAAGAAGATTGTTTACCAGGACAAGTTCGTCTCCTTTGAGGGCTTGTTTAATCTGAAAGACTTGTTCAGGACTATTGTTAAATGGTTCAATGAGCACGGCTATGACATGTGGGAGAACAAGAACTACGAGGAGGTTTATGAGGACGGCAAAAAGATAATTTTTGAGCTGATTCCTTATAAGAAGGTTAGTGATTATTACAAGCTAGAGATGAGGGTTTTTGTTGTTTTTGAAAACCTTAAAGAGGTTGAGGTTGAGCTGCAAGGGGTAAAGCAAAAGCTTCTCAAGGGCAGCGCGAACTTCACCTTTGACGCCATACTCGTGACTGATTATGAGGGAAGATGGGAATCCCGCCCTGCTTATTTCTTCTACAGGGCTATTGTTGACAAGTTCATTTACAGGTCTTACACTGACAGGTACGAGGCAGAGCTTGTCAAGGACGCCCAGGAAGTCCAGGAAGAGATAAAATCTTACCTTAACATGTTCAAGTATGCTGTGTGAGTTCTAAAAATGGGATTATTCACTTACATGAGAAAGCCATGGTTAAGGCGAAACTACAAGTCTGTCACTTTTAAGATGAGTGTTAGCTACATTTTACATCATCTTGGAAAATATGACTTGGACAAAGTTTACAGGTCGAATGACTGGCAGGATGCAAAGGAGAAAAAAGTGCTTTCTTGGCTTGATGCAGGCAAAAACCCGTTTTCTATACCCCCTATCAGGATTGTGCTTCACGCCCAAAGAGAGGAGTTCAGGGTTGAGGACGGCATATCGAGGCTTAGAGCCTTCAGGAAGAAAGGAATAAGCTCGATATATGCTAATGTCCGCGTCGGTGAGTGGTGAGCCAAGAAAAGATAAACATTTAAAAAGTTGTTATGGTTCTGTTATATTATCAGACTTGCCACGGTCGCATAACAGAAATTTGTTCCAAATTTCTGAATGCAACCTAGCACTTCGTGCCACGGTCGCATACAACAAAAATTGTTTCACAATTTTTGAGCACGCCTAAAAAAGGCGTACAACAAAATTCATTTACAATTTTTGAGTATGCGAACGTCCAAAAAAATAAAATTTTTTTGCCACGGTCGCATAATCTGGTAGTGCGCCAGCCTTGAGGCATTAAGCTGGAAAGCTGGTTCCGCAAGGAATTCCTGGTTCAAAGAAGAAACTGAGAGATTAAGTTTCATTGAAAGTCCGGGCCGTGGCGCTTTTCCTTCTATGGTTAACTGCCGCATTAAGAACATTTATATAGAATGCTGCCTTCACTATTGGCATGGAAAAGCCCGATGTTAACTTTCCTAAATTAACAAGAAACGAGCAAAAAGTTCTGAAAAAGATTATTGAGCAGGCCAAAATACCTGATTTGGAAATCGCCCATAAGATGGGGCTCTCCCAGCAAGCAATCTTCAAGATCAGGCATAAGCTTGAGAAGGTAGGGATAATAAGGGGGTATATGCCTATCATTGATTATAAAAAAATTGGGATTGAGGCATTGGTTGTTTTAGGCGTAAGGTTTACCCAGTATATTTGGAACAAGTATTCAGAGGAGGAGATCGCTGAAAAAATACTAAAAATTCCGCAGGTGATAATCGCGTATCGTGTCCCTGAATCAAGAATCTCCCATTTGCTGGTCATGGGCTTTAAGAATATTGACGATAAGGACAGGTACCTGATGAGGCTGCAAAGCAAATATTCAAAAGAGATTGAAATAGTGAATGTCTACCCTTTTTCAGTTGATAGGATTATCAAAACAAATCATATCGGCCTGTTGAACACGATTCTTAACCCTGAAGAAGCTTTATCAAATGATTTTTTCTTGGATAAATAATTTCGGCCTTCGGGCTGAATTATTTCCAAAAATCAACAACCTCGCCCTAAAGGGCAAGGTATGTTGTGCTCAAAAAGCGAAGCTTTTTGGCACTCAAAAGCAGAGCTTTTGTTGGTACAAAAAAAGCATTAAGCGAGGTTGTTGCGCTCAAAACTTTGTTTTGGCGCTCAAAAGCAAAGCTTTTGTTGATCCAAAAAAAGGAAACCAATCCTCGCTGTAAACAACGAGGTATGCTTTTTTTGTAATCAAATAAGCGAAGTAAAACCTCAAACTGAATTAAGAGGTATTGTTTGATTTTTGGTAAATAACTACTCCTTAAGGCTTTTCAGATAATTTCTACTACCACAGGTAGTTATACTTGCTAATCCTAAGTTAGTATATGGTTAAAACAACAAGGACAATGATTTGTAAGCATTGTAATAAGCAAATTGGAGGTATGGTAAAAATTCTTGGACTTACGCCCATATGCCCTTATTGTGAAAGACCGTGCGTGGACTTTGTTTGACCCGTATAATGACGTTGTTTGAAAAGGAGGTAGGAATAGAAGGAGATTGAATGATTAGAACTGAGTAAATTTTGGGGCAGAGAGAATAACCTGCCCCAACCATTAATAGTTAGAGTGATTAGAGGTGACGAAAATGTTACAAGATAAGAAGCAAGGAGAAATTGAGTTAGGAGTGGCCTATTTTAATAGAGAGGAGGTCTGCAATAGTTTTTGGTCAAGGATGATGAATAGCAGCGGAAAGATTGAGAAAGATGTTAAGGTGAGTTAAGATGTGGAAAACAAGATTAGATTATATGTATGAAAGTGATGAAAAAGTTAGGTGATGAAAATGGGTGATGTCGGGCTGGATAAGTGGTGGTGGAAAATGGAAATGCATAGGAGGAACCGGCATCAGGTCATTAAGTATGCAGATTATTAAGCATGACTAGGATTATGCGTTCTTTTCCAGCATGGTACCACTGGCTTTTGTTTATTCTTCCTGGCTGGTTATATTTTTTAATTGGAGTTTGAGGTTTATCCTTGCCTCCAGCTTTCTAATTAACATAAAAAACATCCTTGACAGTGCTTGTGACAATCCCGTGCCTTTGCTTCTTCTCAACATACTCAGAAGTAAGGCTTGCCACCACTATAAGCCCTGGCTTAATCTTTTGTCCTTTCTCCTTGATTAATAAGTCAAGTTTTTCCTTAAGCTCAGGCATTGAAGTGTTAAGGTATTCAATAGCAGCTTCGCGAAACTTTTTTTCAAGGCCTCCTATAAGCTCTAGCTCAGCTCCTTCAATGCTCGGCCTGCCCTCGAACCTTCCGTCCTTAGAGATCTTGTAAACACTGTGCTGAGTGACAAAAGAGCTGCCAAGATAATTCTTAACCTGCACTTTGGTTGAACTCATTTCAGGTTAAAAGCAGTTTTCTTGCTATTTAAATGTTATGAAAAGGCGGAAGGATTACGGAAGTCTCACAAGCCTAATAACTGATAAACCAGGAAGGCAGGCCAGACAATCGCTTTCAAGAAGCCCAATACTCCCATCCAGAAGCCAGTGGCAGTGGAGATGTAATATATTGCTGCGCCAATAAAGCCAAGCCCGTAAACAGCGCCTCCGCCGCACTGCATTCTAGCACCTGTTGTGCAACACTTATCTTCCTTAACAACCTTCTTAGCTGCCATAAAAACCACCTCGCAAAAGCAAAGAAAGAATATTGCTCTGATTATTTAAATGTTAGCAAAAAGAAAGAATAAAAAAATTTATTTCAGCGCATGAGTGTGAGGTCCTGCTCCTGCTGCTTCTGCAAGGTTTCCTGCCTCGTTCAACAGGTGGGTATGGCATACCTCTTCATCATTGCAATAATCAGCTGTGTACTCGTCTTCTTCGCACCACACGTGCACATGATTAGCTGCTTCTGCTGAAGTGCTGACAGTTGCAAAGCATACAGGCTCTACAGCTTCTTCTCCTTCCTGCAGTATCATTATCGTAGGCCTCATGCTATAATTGTCCTTGCTAGTCTTATGCACTGACTTCTGAGCGTCAAAGTCAAGGGTCAAGGTGGTTGTCTTATTAGCCTCAATAGTAAAGCCTCTGATAAGCTTCACAATCTTAGAAGGAACCTTAACGTCATACTCTGTGCCATCAACAGTGACCTTTGCCTGGTCAACACTAAGCCTGACCTGAGTATACCTGCCAGGCTCCAATACAGTGCTTCCAAGGAAAGCATTCACATCCTTGACTGCTATCAAGTCAAAAGTCTGAGGCGTCTCAACAACACTGAACCAGCCCTGCGTAGAGTTCTCATCCTCAGAGCCCAGGTGAACCATCACGCTAGAAATCGTGACCTCAACCTTCTCATAATTAGCTGGTGCATCAGTCAGTTCAAGAACCAATGTGCCTGTCGTTGACTTCTGACCGCAACCACCAATGAACAATAATGCAAGAACAAATGCTCCGAACAAAACAAGTTTATTCATACAAAACACCCCCGTTACGAAGCGAAGAGTAATACAGATATATAAACTTTACGAGAAAATTAATTGGAGTTTGAGGCTAATTCTTACTAAGAATCAAACTCGTTCTGCTTATGCTTGTCTTCTTTTCAGAACTACCTTTTCATTACTTTCATCAAAGGTTATCAGGAACTTGTCAAAGAAACCTGCTCTTTCGAGAATGATGCCAAAATCATCCTTGGTTAAAAGCACCTTTACCGGTATGAGGAAGTTATATTTTTCCCTGTCCTTGCCCAAAGAAATCCATGTCTTAGTCTCAACAGCGTCTACTTCTCCGCCTATTCCTCTTACAGGCTCTTTTTTGCCTGTCAACTCAAGCCCTAATAGTTCAGCAAAGTCTTTTGATATGGCAGAAAGGTCAGCTCCTGAATCCAGCAAGGCAATTACTTCGATTGTTTCTGTTAAGCCTTTAAAAGTGATTGGTATGCTTGGAGTTTTGACTACTCCATGCGGTCTCTTAACACCTTTATACCTGAAGGTAAGCGCCATTTTATAGAATCATGGTTTCCTGCGTTGGCACCTTGGTCAGGAGAGGCCTGGACTTAGTCTTTTTCCTAGCTTCCTTAAAGACTTCCTTCACATTCTCGCCAGAAGCAACTATTTCTCCATCAGCAATGGCAATCCACTTGCCAACATAAGGAGAAATGTCTGTTTCCATGAAAAAGGCATAGTTCTGATCCATCCTAGCACCTCTGTACTGCTTGTAGTGAAGCGCAGTTTTTAAATATTCTTAATACAGGCTTAATCAAAGAACCCCTTTATATAATGCTATCATGAATTTTCGGAAAGGAAAAGCAAAAAGCGGAAGGATTACGCTTCCAATTCTTCCAATAACTCCTTAGTGAACTCCAGGAACAGCTTGTTGCAGAGTATTTCTTCCTTATTCATTGTTTCACCCAATATATTCCGGCAGCTGGAGCTCAAGCTCCTGCTCAGGCTCATTCTTATTGCTGAAAGTGTTGTCAGCGCTAATAATGTCGATGACCTTGCCGTTGTCCCTTATTCCGATGCGGAAGACTACTGCGTTGTTGAACTGGCGTTGAATCAAGCACAACTTCTTAATGATATCCTTCTTCTTCATGATACGAACCTCCATGGCCCTGGCTAGCCATGCTAACATTCATACATTGCTAGAACCCTGCAAAGCTGCCTCTTGAACACTCGACGATAAAAGAAAGAAAAAGATGATATTGTTTATAACGATTATTGAAGTGAGAAAAGCATAATGACAAATAATCATTACAAAAAGTCCTTGACAAAGCATAGATTAAGAAATAAGCATTAAACTGATAAGGAAATTAATAGGAGTTTGAAGAATAATCTGAAGGACCTAAATAAATGTATAAAAATTAAGCCAGATTATGCTGATGCATATGTTGAAAGAGGACTCATAAAACAAAGAATGGGCGATTTAAAAGGCGCGGAGAACGATTATAAAAAAGCTAAAGAAATTGAACCAACCATACAATTACCTAGAAAATAAGAGTAAAAACGAAAAAACATTAATATTCAAGATTATCTTTACATTCAATAATATGAAAGAACTGTTTTTGTTATTGGTAATTCTTCTTTTTATTACTTCATGTAATCCTTCATTACAAGGAACAATTGTTACTAATAATTATTCCAAGCCAACAAATTATAGCCAAAACGGAATTTATGTTGAAAATGAAAGCACAGACAATTCTTCTGATAATATCACTGAGCAACAGGAGTATTATTCAAGTCAAAGATGTCTTGACGATGTAGTATATTGGGCTGATGATGTTATGTATAGAATAGAAGGAACAAAATATGGAGAATGCTCAAGAAATAAGCCTTTATATTGTGAAAATGGATGGTTGGTTAATAAAGCTTCCGAGTGTGGTTGCCCTCCTTTAATGGTTGTAGTTGGTGAAAACTGCGAGTATAATTTCAAATTGAATCCTAAAACAATAAAATTGCGTGTGGGTGAAAAGGATTACATGAATTTCACAGTATATGGAGGGTTAAACGAATATTTAAAACAGTTACGTAGACCTGTCCTCTATGAAGGTTACTCTGAGGAGGAAGGAAGGAATTTTTATAATAAATTTCTTGATGAGGAAGCCCAAAGACCATTTTTAAATGAATTATTAAGCGAGATAAAAAAGCAGACTCCAAATAGAGACGAACAAGCAGATATTGCAATTAACCTAGTGCAATATATTTCTTATGATTATAAGAAACTTTTGATTTTAGAAAATGAGCTTACGAATGAAGGAAACTATTCTTTAGATAGAAAGTATCCTTTCCAGGTTCTTTATGAACAAAGAGGTTTGTGTGAAGAAAAAAGCCTGCTTCTTATTTACCTTCTAAGAGAATTAGGTTATGGAACAGCTCTACTTATGTTTGAAGAAGCAGACCATGCTTCTGTAGGAGTTAAATGTTTAAGCGGTCGTAAGTATGGGGATATAGTTTATTGTCCTATAGAAACTACTTTAGTTTCTGACCCTAATTTCAGGTATTATTCAGATGTTTATGGGTCATATTATGATGCGGAGGCAATAACTATTTCTGATGGAGATGTTCTAATTAGAAATTAGTGATTTAGGTTAAGCAAACTCAGAGCTTATATTTTCAAAGGCTTATTTATAGTCTATAAAAGCAAGATTTAACATCAAAAACACAGAAAAAACAGAAAAACATTAATATTGGATAAATAATAATGCTTTTGATGAAACTTATTCAAATATCGCTCTTGTTAGTTTTCTTGTTAGTTCTCTTAACGAGTTGTTCAAAAGAGCCAGCTAAATATGTTTGTTCAAATGGGCAAACGGTCTCAGACCCTTCCTTATGCCCCCAACCTACGCCAGAACCTGAAAAAACTGCCTATTATTGTGATGATGGGAGGGAGGTAGATAATCCTATTTTATGTTCACAAGAAACTGTGGAAAAAAATGAAATATCAATCAGTCGCCTTGATATAGGACCTGGACCAGGACCTGCACCTTGTTCAAACATTGAAAAAATAACTAATGACACTTATATAGGTTTTTGTGACATATCCCGTGAATTGAACTATCTCGCATTTACTTTTACTGTTGTGAACACTGGTAATACGTTACTAAGAGATGTTTTTTGCGATTCAAGTTGCGAACAATATATTGGTAAAATTATTCAACGAGGTTGGTCTGGAATGGCAGGACCTACTACTGCTTGCATAACTGATAGTCCAAATTTAGGCTCTACAACAAGAATTGTTCTTATGAAAACCCAAGAATATTGTGGAGGAAGCTATACCATAAAATTCACTGATTTTCCCACTGAAGTAAAAATTGGGAGGTATCTCTGTAACTTAACCTGCTATAGTAACATCACGCCAACAAGAGACTCAAAGGAACTTATTTTTACAGCTAAATTTGTAGATTAATAATTTAAATAAAAACGAAAAAACATTAATATACTGAAACTTAAGGTTGAATGTATGAGTTTATTTACCAAGATTAAAAAATTTCTTAGATGGCTTTTTCCTCCAGTAGCTCCAAAAAAGCGAAGACCATTTCTTTCCCGTAAGCTAAGAGCCAGAGCTCATAGGAACTTAAACAAGCGATTAAGGAAATTTAAGCTTAGGCATAAAAGAGAGCCTACAAGAAATGAGTTCATGCGGCTTGTTATTAAGACCAGCCATGACATCATTAAGAGAAGAGGCAAACGCGGTCATTGGGTTCGTCAAAAGATAAGGAAAGTGCTTTTGGAAGAGCACGGCATTCCATTCCGGATGCGGTAACTATTCTTCTGCAGGGATTGATGAAAAAACAGAAAAACATTAATACGCCAAAATGTATCTTCACTCTATAAAAAAATGGAACCTGACGCGTTTGAAGATAAAATTTTAACAGAGAAAAAAGCAAGATTTCTAGCTACAGTTAAAAAGACAGCCGAATTCCTTAATGTTGAAATTCCCAGAGTTGAATTTCATGAAGATAGATGTCCATATGAAGGACCTGATGAATGGGCGCATATACACATTGAAACTGGCATTATTTGTGTTTCTAAACGAAGGCTAAAACAGATGACTTTTGAAGAAATTGAAGAAGCTGCTTCTCATGAAGTAACACATCTTGTAAACCCAAGCCACGAAAGCAGTTTTTATGCAACCCAGAGCAATGCTCGATTAGGCACCTGGAAGCCGCCCGGAGGGATATACTTGGGCGGCGGTTTAAACTTAGATAAAGAAAATGAAAAAATTGTTAAGAAAAAATTGAATAAACATGAATGTAGTTATTATTATTGTAAGAAAAAAACAGAATTAAAAAAATGCTCTTACTGCAAACAGTTTTTCTGCACCTTCCATCTTAGGCCTAAGCCAGCGGGGCCTCCTAGATTCAAAAGTAACAGGCCAGAAGATAAAATATTCATGGAAGAATGGCGTAAAATGGGGGGACATCCTTGCCCGGACTTTGTTGAGTACTGGGAAGCTGAACAAAAAAGAAAACAAGAGGAATACAGGAAAAAACTAGACTTAGTTATCAAGTCACCGCGAAAAGAAACTCCGAGCAAGGCTCCTGCCAAGTCATTAGAAGCTAAACTAGAAACAGAAACGAAGAAAGAAACTGAAGAGACTAAGATTAAGCCAGATGAAAAAGAAGAAATCAAATCAGAAAATAAAAAACCTAATGTAAAAAAGAAAAAAATCATTCTTCGACTGATAAAAATATTTCTGCCAATAATTCTCATTTTTATAATTATTCTATACCTGACGTTTAGTACAACAACGCAAGAAGTAACAGAGAATCTTACAAAAATAAGGACCGTTTACGAAAATCAAACAATTACTTCCCACATGTCATTTTCAAAATATTTGGCAAATAGAACTGCTTATAATAATCAACCGGTAACGCTGAAAGGTTTTCTTCAAAGGTATGTTAAAGGTAGCAGTACTTCCGGAGTTTATGTTCAAGCCATCGCCGATGATGATGGGAACACTCTGGATTTTATCAACAGGGAGTCAGAATATTCTTCATTTTTCCTAAATAAAGGGACGTCTCCTGATATTTATGAGATAACGGGAGTGTTTAAAAGAAGTTATAACGATTTAAAGATTAATGTTTCGAGCATAAAAAAATCTGAAAGGGATATTTCGGGAACAATATTAGTTCAGAAGAATTTTAGTTACATTGAGGTGATTAACTACTCTGTTAAGCAACCTCGTTTTCTTATCGTTAGAAATTTCGTATTTAATTTATTTGGTGAAGAAATAACATGCAGCGATGGAACCCAACTGAATGATTGTTCCAGTAATCCACCGTTTTTTTGCTCTTATTCGGGTTTAAAAAAAGATGCTGTCAAATGCGGATGTCCTGGGGGGCAAAGGGAGTATCAAAAGGAATGCATAGTTATAATAAAATGTTCAGATAACACACTCTCTCCAGAATGCTCTCTAAACAAACCAAAGCAATGCATTAACGGAACATTAATTAACAATGCAGATGAATGCGGTTGCCCTGAAGACTATCGAAAAGACGGAAATTCTTGTAAGAAGATTATGCGTTGCTCTGATAGAACAGAATATGGTCAATGTAATGATAACAAGCCGTATTACTGTAAAGAAGGAGAGCTAATCCCCTTCGCAGAAAAATGTGGATGTAAATGGGGTTATTCAATTTGGAAAGGAGATTGTATCGAGAGTAAAAAAGTTCAAGACTTGGAAGCTTTTGATTATATCAATCAGCTAAGGGAAGAAAACGGTAAAAATGAAATTGACTGGGATGAAAGGGCTTATAAATTAGCAGTTGCACGGTCTAAAGATTTGACTGAAAGAAATTATTTCGATCACGTAACACCAGAAGGTACTTGTGTAAAGGATATGAAAAGTGAATACGGCTTTAGTGAAAACGAAATTCTCGCAGAAAACCTCGGCGGAATGACTTATTATGAAAGTGGTGAACCGATTGCCGGCACAAGTCCTAAAGAAGCAGTTGATTCCTGGATGACGAGCCGAGGTCATCGTTATAATCTTCTTTATGAACATAAAAGTGGTGCAATTGGATGTTATCAACACATCTGTGCATTTATAGGAGTTCATAATAATCCATACGGATTAGGAGCAGGGCCCTGCACTACAGGAGCTGAAGGATTGGCTTTTTGGCAAACAATTGGAGAACAGCCAGGAGAAGTATGATCTTGTAATTAATTATATTATTTAAATCTTTTTTAAAATATTATATTCACAATAATGGCTATTCCTAAAAGAACGCTTACAAAAACACCCCACCAAAAAAAGGCAAAGTATTTTTGAGTGTCCCATTTATCTTTCATTTTTGAATGTAAAATTAGGTAATATACCCAAAAGGCAACATTCAATATTCCGAAAATAATCCCTATTATAAAGAATATCCATCTCCAACCTTTAATAGGAATGCTTTTTTTAGGTTCCATGTCGGTCATTAATATAACAGGAACTTTATCTATTTAAATCTTCTTAAAAAACACATTCTTTTTAAATAAAGTCAGGATTCTAAACACACAATACGCGGGGGTGCATAAAATGAATAACTTCCTTATTGTGAGTTCTATTTTGTTAATAATGTTTAGCTTAGCGTTAACTGCTTGTAGCTCGTCAGACCGGTCTACTATCAAGTTTACTAGCCCTATACAAAAATGTAAAATGGTAGACGTTCCTTATGAAACTACTGAAGAATACTCTGTTGACTTGAAATATGAAGTTGTTGAGGATACAAAAACAACAATATTCAAAGGGATATTGGACGTTTGGGCAGTTGGAATAGTAAAAGTAAAAAATGTTGATTCGGAAACCGGAGAATTTACTGTGACTCAAATCTTTAAAACCTTAGAAGATGGAGAAACCTCATTAAAGTCAGCACATTATATCATGCCAGGAGAAGCTATAGAATTTAGAGAAGAATATGATATTAGCTCTGGAGAGGATTTCACAGTACAATATCAAGTTATTCCGGGAACAAAAAAAGAAACACGAATAGTAACAAAATATAGACAAGAAGAACAGTGTAACTAAGTACTATCAATTGCTATAGGGGATATCTCTCCAGCTGAGCCTCCATGAACGAAAGTGAGTGAGAGGTGCGAGGCTGAGAGATGGGGCGACGAGCGAACAGAATAAGTGCAGCGCATTCGTGAGCGAAGAGTTCTTTTTGAAACGTAAGAGTTAAATAGTGGAATGAATTACTTGATTACATGGATAAGGATGAGAAGATATTTGAGTTAAAATTGAAGAAAATTGAATTAAAGCTTGAGAAAGAAAAAGAATTGCATTCTTTGGCTGTTTCAATCTTGGCAGGAGTCTTAACTTTTTTGGTTACAACGGGCTTTTTAGCTAATGCCTTTACTAATACCATCACTTCTGTTGTAAAAGCGATTATAGAATTTAATGTAATAGTTGCATTAATTATGCTCATCCTTTTGATTTTTGGACTTCCTTTTTTAGTGGGCAGCCTTGCTTATCAAGGAGTTCAAATGATTATGAAATCTAAAGAGAAATTATATGATGTTCGAATTCAAGAAATTGAGAAGTGGATTTCTGAGTTGCGTTCTAAAAAGAATTGAATATAACCAGGTTTTATTATTTTTCCCTCGGAAAGAGCCTCGCTGAAGGATAGTGAAAAAGATATGCAAGTCTCCCGGATGAAAGAACAAGGAACGCTAGTGAATGTTCTGAAGAAGTTCTAGGGTAGTGAAAATAGTAAAAAATAAAAATAAGTGCGCATTCTCAATTTTAATGAAATTATCGGATAAACCTTCTTTAAAAGAGTTATATAAGTATTCCTGTGAAGAAAAAAAAGATTTCGTTAAAAGTAAAGATTACATTACAATAATAATTGCAAGTACGCTTTCAGGAGCCACTTCATGGGTTCTAAGTAAATATGATTTCGCTGCGCATCCATTTAGTGGAAATTTATTAATTGATGTGCCTTTAGGTGCATTCGCAATATCCCTGCTCTTCTTTATTGTAATCCTGATATCATTAAAATTGGTAAGATTTGTTGATAGACTTCTCTACTTTTCTGAATTGGTTTGGAAGAAGTGGCACCCTTTTAGCAAATCCAAGAATTGAATCTAAAAGTATATAATTATATACCTTCATTGTTTTAATTTTACTCTTCATAATGGATAAAATTAAAGTTTTATTTGCTTCACATATGATAAACTATCTTCTCCCTTTTCTGGTTGTATCCTTTCTTCGGAAATCCATCCTCCGCTGTCCACTTCCCTCCTCGTAAGAAATAGTTGTGGAAGCCAATTAATTTTCCCGTTCGTCACCGGTGTGGAAGCCCCTTAATCTTCTCGTTTCGTTCAGAAATCAGTCTTGCCTTCCTTTATCACTCGCCTCACCGCTTCTCTATACGTCAGCAGTCTTCTCGGAATTATCTTTCTTATCTTGTTCTCTTTGCAGATTACATCGTGCTTTAAGCTTTCCATCAATGCTTTTATCAAGTTCCTGGGCTGGCCTGTTATTCTCGCTGCTATCAAGGAATAAATGTTTGAGTTGAAGAATGGAACCTTCACAATCTTCCTCTTCAATCCTTTCTCTTCTGCGTATATTGTTAGCATGTCTTTAAAGCTTATCACGTCAGGCCCTCCTATGTCGTAGGTCTTATCAATAGTCTTCTTCTCTGCAAGGCTCTTAGCCAGGTAATGCAGCGCATCTGTGAGCGCTATTGGCTGGTTCAGCGCTTCCTTAAAAGGCCATATCATGATAGGCATCTTCTCTACCAGTCCTTGTATTATCTTGTATGAGCTCCCGTTAGCTCCAACGATTATGGAAGCCCTGAGCTCAGTAACCTTTGCAGTGCTCTTCCTAAGCGCATCACCCACTCTCTTCCTGCTCCGAAGGTGCCTTGACAGCTCTCCAGAGGGTATTATGCCTGATAAATAGATTATTCTCTTAACATTATTAGCGTCACAGGCACTGGCAAAGTTCTTTGCACTAGCCAGTTCCATCTCTTCAAACTTAGAAGTCTGGCTCATGGAATGCACCAAATAATAAGCAACTTCTATTCCTTTCAAGGCTTCAACCAGCGCCTTCCTGTCATTCAGGTCAGCAATAGCAACCTCCACTCCAGGAATAGCTACTTCGCGGCGAGCCAGAGCGCGAACAGAATGCTTCTTCCTAAGAACCTTAACCAAATTACTGCCAATAAAGCCTGTTGCTCCTGTCACTAGGATTCTCATATAGGAAAGTAATTATGTATTGATTATAAAAGTTGTGCAAGGGCACTGGACACATTCGCAAATCTTTCGTTCTCCACTGGACATCTTCGCGTAAGGTTTATAAGCTTGCATTCTCTTCTATAATTCCATGACAGAAAATGTTAGTCAAGACAAGGCACTGGTTGTTTTTCAGGACAAGAAAATCAGAAGGGTTTGGCATAATGATGAGTGGTATTTCTCAGTTGTTGATATTGTGCAAGCTTTAACTGATAGCCCTAGTCCCAGACAGTATTGGGGCGTTTTAAAGAGCCGAGAGCCTCAACTGTTAACATTTTGTTTACAGTTGAAATTACCAGCAGAAGATGGTAAACTAAGGGAAACTGACTGCGCAAATACCAAAAATATGTTCAGGATTATCCAGTCTATCCCATCACCCAAGGCAGAGCCTTTCAAGCTTTGGCTTGCAAAGGTTGGCTATGAAAGAGTGCAGGAAATACAGGATCCTGAGTTAGCCCAGAAGAGAATGAAAGAGCTTTACCGGGCCAAAGGTTATTCTGATGAGTGGATTGAGAAGAGAGTTAGGGGAATCGCTATAAGACAGGAACTGACTGATGAGTGGAAGAACAGGGGTGTTGATGAGAATGTTGAGTTCGCGATATTAACCAACGATATTAGCAAGGCTACTTTTGGAAAGACTGTTGAAGAATACAAGCAGTTCAAAGGCTTGAAAAGGCATAACTTAAGAGATCATATGAATGATTTAGAATTAATATTTACTATGCTTGGTGAGAAAGTAACCACTGAGATTACTCAAACAAAAGACTCGCAAGGGCTCAAACAATGCCAGGATTCAGCAAGAAGAGGGGGAAGGGTTGCTGGAAAAGCCAGGAAAGATGCTGAGAAAGAAATAGGCAAACCCATAACCTCAAAAGAAAGCTACCTTTCAGAGCCTGAAAAATCTAAGAGGAAAAGGTTAACATAATTATCCGCTGTCCACCTCCTTCCTCGTAAGAGTTTAATGTGGAAGCCCTAAAATATTTTAGTTCAGTTTTCTCATTTGTTTAACTCATCACTGGAAGAGCTGGTTTTCTCTGCTTTGAGCAACAATTGCCTGACAGCTTTGTGAAGGAGGAGTGGCTTATTCAGTAGTATATCTTGTCGTGGTGGTCGTAATCTTCAAAAGATACTAACCTCTTCTTATGATTGATGGAAAACACCAGCACAAAATGCCCTAAATGAATCCGGCTAAGACCTTTCATGTCCTGGCTTAAGAACTTGTAGCTATGACCTGGATTCTCAAGAATCCAGTCCATCTTCTTGCGCACGATTAGGTATTGCTTGAGATCCCTCTTCTTCAGCTTGGCCAGGGTATCACTAATCTTATCGCTGTACTCGTCTGTGTACAACCTAACCCACTCTTTTCTCAAACTCCTTTCGGGACAAGTGCTTGCCTTTGATTATCTTATCAAGCTTTTTCTTGTAGTCAGGCTTTAGCTCTGGCTCAAGGAAGGATTCCTCGTACTCAGACACAACTAAGTCTATAGCCTGAGACTTATCTTTCAGCCCGTACTTGGCTTTGACTATGTTCAATACGCGGTTGGAGTTCTCGTTTATATTAATCATCGCCTGCACCATATATACATCACATATATAGATATATATGCTTAGTATATAAGCTTTTTGGTCAATAACCATGTCAAACCACTCATTTATATAATGCTATTATTAATTTTCGTGATTAACAGGAAAAAAACGAAAATAATTCAAGAACTCTTATGCTTTCTCCAGCTGCTTTCTCATGCATTCCTCTACTCTTGCTGACATGCTGATTCCTTTCTTCTTGCAGTAGCTTCTGAACTTGTTAAACAGCTCCTCGTCCACTGTGAAGTTGACTCTTTGCTTGTATGATGCCTTCCTGTAGGCGCCTGTCCTGTCAAGCTCTTCGAGTACGTTGAACATGTCCTGATTTTCCTTTATCACCTTTTTTGCTTTCTCAGTAAAGGATTGCACTTTTTATCAGCCTCGCTATCTTGTTCACGTCTTTTATGTTCTTCCTGGATATTTGCAGCATTATCTTGACCAGTCTTTCCTTGTCGTATTCCTGGCTTTTCTCTTCAAGGTATGTGAGGATTATTGCCAGGGCAGTCCTCTTGTTGCCGTCCACAAAGGCATGGTCTACCAGGAGGCTTCTTGAGATGTATGCTAGCTCGTAGAGCCAGCTTTTCCTGTGCTTCAGGGTTGAGAGGGCGTAGTCCAGGCTGCCTTGGTTCTGGAGCTCCCCTGTTTCCCCTATCTCCTGGTTAATCCTTACAACATCTTTTTTGTTAATCATATTATACACACTTATAAGTATAAGTAAGTATAACTAATATTTAAAGCTTGCGATTAGCATCATTCAAGCGCTGGCTTATATGATGCTACTACAGATTTTCGCAAAGAACACGTGAAAAGCACAAAAATTACAGGCACTTACAAAAGCAAACCTTTATAAACAGGAGCTGTGTCTTATCCTCTTATTATAGCATTACTGTTGATGAGAGAGCACTTGCTCAGCTATCTGACATTTCGCTTTTTCTAGGGAAGTGCTTAATTAAGATTAAAATGTGTGAACATTTTGGAGTTAGAATAAAATGAAATTTGAAGAATTTAATTTGAGTAATAATTTGATATCAGCGATAAAGGGCTTGAGACTTTCAACGCCTACTCAGGTCCAGGAATTAGCTATTCCTTTGGTCATGGAAAGAAAGGATGTCATTGCTGAATCAGCGACTGGCAGCGGCAAGACCTTGGCTTTTGGCTGCGGGATTGTAGATAACGTCATCCCGGGGAATGGATTGCAGGCTTTGGTCCTCACGCCTACCAGGGAGCTTGCTGAGCAGGTAAAGAACATGCTGGCTTCTTTAGCGTATAATAAGCATCTTAGGGTTATAGCTGTTTACGGAGGAGTTTCCATTAACAACCAAATCTCTGAACTAAGGCGCGCAGAGGTTGTTGTGGCCACCCCAGGAAGATTATTGGATCATCTTAAGAGGAACACCATACACACCGAAAGAATCAGCATATTAGTCCTGGATGAGGCTGACAGGATGTTTGACATGGGATTTATTGATGATGTTGAAAGAATCATAAGAGCCTGCCCAACTAATCGCCAGACCTTGTTCTTCTCAGCAACTATCAAGCCTGTGGTCAAGCAACTGGCTAACAAGCACATGAGAAACCCGGTAATGGCTTCTGCCCAGAACATGGTTGATCCTGATAAATTACACCAAGTCTATTACAACATTCAGAAGAACATGAAGTTATCCTTGCTTGTTCATCTGCTCCAGCATGAGCAGTCAGGCCTGGTAATGGTTTTCTGCAATACTAGGAGAAACACTGATTATGTAGCAAAGAACCTTAAGCTTAACAGGATTAGCGCTATTGCTATTCACGGAGGATTATCCCAGAACAAGCGTTCAAAAACCATTGACATGTTCAACGGAGCAAAAGTTCAGGTATTGGTCTGCACTGATGTAGCTGCAAGGGGGCTTCACATCGAGCACGTCTCTCACATATATAATTATGACTTGCCCAAAAACCCTAATGATTACATCCACAGGATTGGCAGGACTGCAAGGGCTGGCGAGGAAGGGAAGGTTATCAACCTGTTATGCGACTTTGACTATGACAACTTCTCAAGGATACTTGATGATTACCGCTCTTTCATAATCCGGGAGGAAGCAACTCCTCATTTGCAAAGAGCAATCATGACTCCAAATAAGAGAAGGGAGTTCATGATGCGAAGGCATAATCACAGGAGATGATCTCCTTATTGAACTTCTTCGGGGTCAAATGCGGAAGCCAATTAATTCTATTCTTCCGTAACCTTTATAAATACTTCCTGTTTCTTGAGCATATCAGTCAATCGCCCGGACGAAACACTATCTTCGTCTTGACTACCTTGCGTAGTAGGGCTTGTGTTGAGGTCATATTCCATGGATAAGGCTAGCGTACTAAAAGCAATAGAGGCTTTGAAGAAGGATGACAAGCAGAGGAAGTTCAAGCAGTCAATCGACTTAATCATTACTCTCAAGGACTTGGATTTAAAGAAGACAGAGCAGCAGATAGAGTTCTTCACTACCATGCACAACACCACTGGCAAGAAGATTAAGGTTTGCGCTTTAATAGGCCCTGAGCTCAGGGATGAAGCTATCAAGGTGTTTGACATGGTCATTATGCAGGATGATTTTAATAAGTATGACAAGTCAAAAGCAAAAAAGCTTGCTCAGCAGTTTGATTTCTTTGTTGCCCAGGCTAACATAATGAACAAGGTAGCAGCTGCCTTCGGAAGATACCTAGGAGTAAGAGGAAAAATGCCCAACCCAAAGGCTGGCTGCGTAGTCCCTCCCAAGGGCGCTAACCTTAAGCCTTTGTACGACCGATTACAAAAAACCGTTAAGATTAGCGCAAGGAAAGTCCCATTAATCCAGTTAAGAGTAGGCACAGAGGAGATGCCTGCAGAGCAAGTGGCTGATAATGTCATCTTCATTTATGATCAATTAATTCATCACATGCCTGGAGAGAGGCAGAACATAAGGGATGTTTATCTTAAGCTTACCATGAGCAAGCCTGTAAAGCTAGAGAAATAAAATGGTAGACGTAACAATAGATTCAGAAGGGGAAAAGCCAAAGAAAACTACTGCTAAGAGGGCTGTTCCTGAGCGCAACAAGCAAGCAGTCAACCAGTTAGTTGAGCTCATGGACAAGAGCCAGTTAATCGGCATTGTTAACATGGAAAACCTTCCTGCAAAGCAATTAAGCAACATGAGAAGCCAGCTTAGAGGCAAAGTATTATTGCTAATGACCAAGAAGAGGTTCATAAGATTAGCATTAGAGCAATCCAAGAAGCAGAACATAAAGGAGCTTGAGAAATACGTCAAAGGAATGCCTGCATTGCTGTTCACAAGCGAAAATCCTTTTGCATTGTTCAGATTATTAAAGAAGAACAAGTCAAATGCGCCTATAAGGCCTGGCCAGAAAGCTCCGAGAAACATTACAGTGAGCGCAGGCCCGACCAATTTTGCTCCAGGACCAATAATCGGAGAATTAGGAATGCTCAAGATAAAAACAGGCATAGAATCAGGCAAGGTAGTTATCAAGGATGATGCTGTTGTTGCAAAGGAAGGAGATGTTATTAATGATAAATTAGCAGCATTACTCACAAGATTAGGCATTGAGCCAATGGAGATAGGACTGGACCTTGTGGCTGTATTTGAGAACGGAGAAATACTGACAGGAGCAGTGCTTGACATTGACGAGGAAGCCTTCCTTAACAACCTGAAAACAGCAGCAGCTGAAGCACTCAACCTTGCAGTATTCATAGCTTATCCTTCAAAGGACATAATCAATTCATTGCTAGGCAAGGCTCATAACGAGGCAGTTGCATTAGAAGCACAGACAACCAAGCCAAGCCAGGCAAATGAAGAAGCTAATAATCAACCAAAAACGGAGGCAGAATAAGATGGAGTACATATACGCGGCAATGCTTTTGCACAAAGCAGGACAAAAGATTGATGAAGGCTCTGTGAAGAAAGTGCTTGAGTCAGCAAGCATAAAAGCTGATGACACAAGGATCAGGGCCTTGATAGCTGCGCTTGAAGGAGTTAATATTGACGAAGCCATAAAGACAGCAGCAATAGCTCCGGCAGCAGCAACAGCAGCGCCTGCAGAAGCAAAGAAGGAAGAGAAGAAGAAGGAAGAGGAAAAGCCTTCAGCAGAGGAAGCAGCAGCAGGGCTAGGAGCATTGTTCGGCTAAAAACTTTTTATATTTTTAAATTAACAATGAGCCGGGCAAATAAAAACAAAGTAGTGAAAACTAAACATGCTGGACGAAGAGGAGATCAAGGAACTATTAGAGGAACTGAAGAAGGCAGAGAAAGAAGTACTTGAGCTACGAAAAAAGCTCAACATAATCAACAAGCACAAGGAAGAGCTCTACAACAAGATAGAAGGCTTTGGCAAGGACATTAAAGGCAGGATCAAGGAGCTCACTGGTTCTAAGGAGAAAAGAAACACCCTGACCCAGGAAGTAAAGGAGAAGAAAAAGCTCAGGGATGAGCTAAACGCCCAGGTCAACAAGGAAGTTGCTCTTATCAAGCAGATGAAGGACGAGTTCGAAAACATAAAGAAAGACATGGGAGTGAAGAACGACCCTTCAGAGCTCAGAAGGCAGATAGACGGCATGGAGTTCAAGATCCAGACAGAGCCCATGAGCTTTGAGAAGGAGCAGAAGCTCACAAAGCAGATAAAGGGCTTGAGCAAGAAGTACAAGGAAGTAAAAGTCCTGACTGACAAGGCAGACGCCCTTAAGAAGAAGTCAAGGGAGATTGACGATCTCAAGAGAAGGGCAAATGAGGTTCACAGGCAGGTGCAGGAAGAGGCTGCCCAGAGCCAGTCCTACCATGAAGCCCTGGTTGAGAAATCCAAGAGCATAGACGAGTTCAGGAAGGAAGAAGAAACTCTTAGGACCAAGTTTGATGAGCACAAGAAGGAGTTCAACGATGTAAATGAGGAGCTAAAGCAGAAGCTCGAGGCATTAAGAGCTATCAAGACCAAGCTTGAGGAGAACAAGATAGAGTTTGAGGAGAGCGTCAGGGAGCATGAGAAGAAAAGCCTGGACGAGAAGAAGAAAGAGATTGACGAGAAGATGAAGACAGGCATGAAGCTAACAACAGAAGACCTTTTGGTATTGCAAAGGCTAGAGCAGGGAAGATAAAAGTTTTAAAACAAGAACTATTTCTCTAACAATAAAATGACGCTTTACATGATAGGAATCGGATTATGGGATGAGAAGGACATCACAGTCAAAGGACTGGAAGCAGTTATGAAGTGCGACAAGATTTTTCTTGAGAGCTACACTTCAAAGCTAGGCATCAGTGTTGACAAGCTTGAGAAATTCTATGGCAAGAAGATATTTCTTGCGAATAGGGAGCTGGTTGAGAAAAAGGCTGAGCAAATCCTAGAGCCAGCCAGGAAATCCTCAGTCGCCCTGCTCGTGATTGGTGATGTGTTTGGGGCGACCACTCATACAGACATTTACTTAAGAGCTAAGCAAGAAAAGATCGATGTTGTTGTTATTAATAATGCTTCCATAATCAATGCCATCAGTATTGTTGGGCTTGAGCTTTACAAGTACGGCAAGACCACCTCGATACCATTCCACAACAAGGATGTCGAGGCTCCTTATGATGTTATCAAGAATAACAAGAAGAACAAATTGCACACCTTATGCCTGCTGGATATTGATGCTGATAATAACAGGTTCATGACAATAAAGGAAGCAATAGAGTACCTACTAAGAATTGAGGCTAAGAAAAAGCAGAAGGTGTTCACAAAACAAACCATGTGCATCGGAATTGCAAGGCTAGGCAGTGAAAAGCCAAGGATTATCAGCGGCAAAGCCGAGGAACTTCTAAAAGCAGACTTTGGAGAACCTCTCCACAGCCTTATCATTCCTGGAGAGCTACACTTTGTAGAGGAAGAAGCACTGAACCAATGGAAAAATATATAAACCGTGTTGAGTAAATTATGCTTGTATTATGGATAAAAGAGGTGCATAGTTGGGCAATGAGCTAGCCGGAGTTCTTTCAGATAAGAAAGCCATGTCCCCTCTAATAGCAACTATCCTATTGATCGCTTTTGCAGTAGCCCTTGGCACAATGATCATCAACTTGAAAATCGGGGATGATAAGTCAGCAGACTGCTCTAAGATTACGATGATTGTCAGCCCTTATCTTTGCTATGCTGATAACATGATAAAGATGAGCGTGAAGAACACAGGAGAGCCTGTTGAGGCTGTGACCATGAAGATAGTTGATGATACCGCTAGCAAGACAGGCCCTATCATACGGGAATTGCCTGATTCAAAGCTTAATCAGAACCAATTCCTTAACAGAGAAATTACTTACGCTAAGACAGGCATGGCTTCTGTTTCTCTTACAGCGAGCGTGAAATTAGGCGAGAAAACAATTCCTTGCGAAAAACCTGCCCTTAATCTGGCTGATCTGCCTGACTGCCAATAAAGCGCCTAATAAAAAAGTTTTTTAATAGCCCTTTTCTTCCCTTTTGTTATGAAGATAAGCCTTGACATACGCAAATCATTGGAAGAGAACGCTGCTTCTTATTTTGAGAAGGCCAAGAAGGAGAAGAAGAAGCTCGAAGGAGCAAAAAGGATTGTGGAAGAGTACAGGAAAAGGCTCAGCTCTCTTGAAGAGGAAAAAGCACAGAAGAAAGCAGTTATTAAGCCCTTGGCCAGGAAGGAGTGGTACGAGAAGTTCAGGTGGTTTATCAGCTCTGACAGCTTCCTAGTGATTGGCGGCAGGGATGCCACGACTAATGAGGTAATCATCAAGAAATATGTTGACAAGGATGACCTAGTGTTTCACACAGAAGCTCCTGGCAGCCCCTTTGTTGTAGTAAAGAAGGAGGGAAAAGCAGGAGATATGCCCGGACTTACCAGGGAGGAAGCAGCTGCTTTCACAGCAGCCTTCTCAAAGGCCTGGAAGCAAGGGTTGAGCACCTTGCCAGTCTTCCAGGTAAAGCCTGAGCAGGTGAGCAAGCAGGCAAAATCAGGAGAGTACCTGACCAAGGGTGCCTTTATGATTTACGGGGAGAAAGAGTTCTATAACCCTGTTATGAGCTATGGTATTGGATTGTACCATGAAAAAATTATGGGTGGTCCTTTGAGCGCTGTTAAAAAGCACTGCAAGGAGGTTGTTGAGATTATCCAGGGTGATGAAAAGCTTAGTGACGTTGCAAAGCAGGTGCAGAAAAGGATTGGAGGAGAGCTTGACGAGATAATGCGCGTTCTTCCTCCTGGCTGCAAGATTAAGAACTAAGCCCTGGCTTGCCTCTCAACTCAAATTCTTACCTCCTAACCATACCCATCCTGGGAGGAGGCCTGCTCACCTGCTGGCTGACGCCAGAATCCTCTAACAACGCCCTGGGATTTGGAGTGTACCGGTCTATGAGCTCTACAACATAGTAGAATAGCGGAAAGAATATTACGGTAGCCAGGATGTGCTCAAAAGAGAATTCTATTGCTCCATAGAATATTGGCGTGAACATGGCGAAGACATAAGTGACTTCCCTTATCCTGCCTACGTACTGGATTACTTTTTTTCCTCTTACTCCTAATATGATAATCATTAAGCCATAAATCAGCACAACTGATGCTAGGAAGAACCTTGGAGCAATGTTCCAGAATCCTGTTATCACCCTCTCAGCCATTAATCTTGTGGTCTGCCTGAACCAGTCAATGCTTCCCCAAAAAACAATAACAGCGTTTGACATTGCATTACCCATTGAGGTCCCTGTCTTCTCCTGGTAGAACTCTGCAAAGAACCAGCCAAGCCAGACAGGCACAAGTATCCATAGCATGTCAGTGTTCTGGAAAGGGAGGAGGAACATTGTGTTGAACCATAGCTTGAGAAGCTCCCAGATGTACAGCACGAAAGTAATGAACCAGCTCATAAAGATGATTAATTGTTACCAGAATTTATAAATCTATTTTTTTCAATCAATTCTTCAAGATGATATTATTTAACCTAAGAAAAGAGGTTATGAAAAGAAGCCCTAAAACCAGTCGTCGTATAACTCTTCCTCCAGCTCCTCCTCCTCATCTGCTGATAAGAAATCCTTGTACTCCTTTTGGTTTTTCTTTGCCATCTATTAATAAGTGATGTTTTTTGTTTATAAATAGTTTTCGCTTTCCCAAGGTTTCAAGCCTGCTGGAACCTATGAAAAGCTTTTTATATAACCAAGCTTTTCATGCGGGTACAACTTTATGGGTGATGATTATGAGGAAGACTATGCTTTTGTGCGCTGCTTTCACAGCAATAGCCCTAATCCTGCTATCAGGCTGCAAGCCGCCAATAGCCCAAGAAATAACAATTCCCTTGTTCAACCAGAGCATAAACGAACAGATAGAAAACCTTACCATCCCTGAAACTGATTTTGTTGAGTTCTACTATAACTACACTCCTACAAACAGGTCAAGGTATGAGATTGCAGAGCATGATGTCTTCACACTCTCAATGGGCAACTTTACCAGCGCAGAGATAAGCTTCTTAGGCATAATGCTCGGAGACTCTTATGAATATGTTCTTGAAGGGCTGGGCATCCCTGACGTGCTATTCATACCTGCTGATGAGAGCTACAAGAACATGGAGTACAGGGATAAGATAGGCATTGGAGGCGAGCTTTCAGGAATCAGCTTTCATCTTGAGAATGATACTGTAACCAGGATCACTGTCAAGAGCCCTTTCAATAAGTACCTGCAAGGAAACACCAGCACAGGAATTGACAAGGAAGTAATCTATTACTTGCTTGACGTGCCTGATTACCAAGACTTTGTCTCAGTGCTAAGAGTCTTCCATTATGTTGAGAAAGGAGCGGATATTTATTTCAGGAACCGGTATGTTGACAGGATGTCCTTCTACATGCCAAAAGAATTTAAAGGCGTTGAGTACATGACTTTTTACAAGATGATTAGTGAAGGAATCTTTGTTAATGCGACAGAGCCGGTGCTGAGAGAATAATCTTTATAAACCTTCTTCCTATCCTTTTTTTATTATGATATGCCTAGGAATAGAGAGCACAGCCCACACCTTTGGAATAAGCATTGTAGAATTAAAGCTTTCTCATAATAAAGTGCTTTCTAACATAATCAATGCCTACAAGACAGAGAGCGGAGGATTAATCCCTGCAAAGCTTGCAGAGCACCATGTTGAGGTTCTTGATGAGACTTTGAAAAAAGCCTTGGAAAAGGCTGGCATAAAACCAGAGAGTATAGACCTTATTGCTTTCAGCCAAGGCCCAGGCATAGGGCACGCCCTCAGGATAGGCGCAGGAGTTGCCCGAAGCCTTGCCTTGCTTCTTAATAAGCCGCTCATAGGAGTTAATCATTGCATAGCCCACCTCGAGATTGGACGCTTTTTGACAAAAGCCAAAGACCCTGTCCTGCTTTATGTTTCAGGAGCCAACACCCAGGTGATTGCTTACGAGGCAGGCAAGTACCGCGTTTTTGGGGAAACCCTTGACCTTGGAGCAGGAAATTTTCTTGACAGCTTTGCAAGAGAGCTTGGCTTAGGCTTTCCAGGAGGCCCAAGGATTGAGGAATACGCAAAGCAAGGGAAGAAATACATCAAGCTGCCATATAGCGTTAAAGGAATGGACATAAGCCTTGGAGGCATGGAGACTAACCTGCGAAGCAAGATAAGCTCAAAGCATTACTCAAAAGAAGACCTTTGCTATAGCGTGCAGGAAACAGTGTTTGCAATGCTTGTTGAGGTTGCTGAGAGGGCAATGGCTCATACAGGCAAGAATGAATTGCTCCTTGGAGGAGGAGTTGCTTGCAACAAGCGTTTGCAGGAGATGTGCAGGATTATGTGCGAGGAAAGAGGAGCCAAAAGCTTTGTGCTTGATAACCAGTTCCTGATAGACAATGCAGCTATGATAGCAATAACAGGCATTGAGATGCACAAGGCA
The DNA here is from genome assembly GCA_035256305.1 of Candidatus Nanoarchaeia archaeon. Lineage (GTDB taxonomy): Archaea > Nanobdellota > Nanobdellia > Woesearchaeales > SM23-78 > SM23-78. Next base: position 435 of record DATEYH010000138.1, on the reverse strand, counting down.
GGCATGAAGGCAAAAGTAGAAGAATCAGATATCAGGCCTTATGAAAGAACAGATGATGTTTCTGTCAAATGGCGATGACGGAAACTCAAAAATTCTTAATTTTTGTTGTTAACGTGAAGTGGCGCTAGACAAAAACTTCTTCATTTTTCTTTTTAATATTTATCTCAACTTGCAAGTCTTTTTCCTTGCTGTAAAACACCAGGCTTGAGGCATGGTAGCTGCCATTATGGTTCTCTGTGAGCACAAAATTCTCCTCAAACAATAATTCCTTTACCTTGTTCTTCAGGTAATTCTTTAGGAGGATGATGTTCTTCACGTACTCGTCATAGTCCTGGATTGTGCTGTTGATGCTTATGAATTCCTGCTTCATAGAATATTTGCTGTTGATAGTTGTATTTAAGCTTCACGCGAACAAATGTCCAGTCAAGAACGAAA
>DATEYH010000137.1:0-5710 GCA_035256305.1 Candidatus Nanoarchaeia archaeon | reverse complement strand
CCTGGGAAGAACTGGCTGAACTTCTCCATTTTGGAGTCTGATGGGTGAACATGTGTAACCATGATTTTCTTGTCAAGGTACTTGATGTTCTCAAAGCCTTTTCTGAGCAAGTCATAGATTTCCTTCTCAGTCAGTTGAGCCAACCCTATATTTGCCCCTCCTGCACCAAAAATTCCAACATCTTTGTAGCGAACGCTGTAGCCGTGGATGTTCTTCACACCATAAACCTGGGCAAGAAAGTCTGCAGTTGCCAAACTCTCATGGTTGCCAGGAATTAGAAGGACTTTTAGGTTCCTCTTCTTGAATGGCCCGATGATGTTGTCAGTGCTTCTCTCAGCAAATGTCAAGTCTCCGCAAAGAACAACCAGGTCAGCGTGCTTACCCTTGGCTTCTTCTGCCAGCTTCTCAGCAAGGCGAGTATCTCCGTGAATGTCCCCTGCGCTGAAAATCCTGAGCTTGTCTTTTTTTGTTTTCATCTTAAGCCTCGCAGAGCAAATAATTATTAGCAAATTTAAAATTTAATTGTTCCTCAAGCGCCGGAAGGGCTTATCACTTCTTTATTCTCTTGATAATCTTCTTAATAACTCTCAAACCAGGCAGCGGCTTACTTCTCTTCTTCACTTCAACCTTTTCTTTTGCAAGATTAACAGTTGTTGATGGCCTGCCGTTGATTGGACCGTCGTATATCACGTAATCAACCTTTTTCTTCATTTCGTCATCAAGGTCTTCCAGGCTAGTCATGAAGTCTTGGCCTGTGATGTTGGCGCTGGTCGTGACTATGGGCACCTTCATCTTCTTGACATAGTGATAGAACCAGTGGTTAGGAATCCTTATTCCTATGGTGTTGTCCTTGGGATTAACATTATCTCCAAAGAACTTCTTCTTAACATGGAATATCAATGTGTAAGGTCCTGGCAGCTTGTCAGCCCATTCCCTGGTCTTGTCGTCAGTGACGCAGTGCTCGTATATCATGTTCTTGTTAGGAATGATTATTGAGAATGGCTGGTCAAAGCTCTTCTTAGCCTGCCTCACCCTTTCAACAAGCTTCTCATTAGTAGCATCGCAGCCTATTCCATAAATTGTGTCTGTAGGGTAGACGAACACGCTGTTCTTGATATCATCAACCAGTTGGGGGTTGTGCTTCAGCTCGTCCTTGTTGATTACTCTCATCTTGAAAAAGTGAGAAAGAGGGATGGGTTTAAAAATTTTAAGTATTACAGCTCAGTAAAAATAATTTTGAAAGAATTTTATATGGTTCTGAACAGGTAATCAATCATCTGCTCTTCTTCCCCAGGGGCAAGAAGGTCATGCTCTCTCATCACCTGAACTAGCTCCTGCTCATAGCCTACGCTCCTGCTTGTCCTTGCTTGCGCCAACATATGCTCACCTCCTAGTAGTCCATCAAATCCTTTGTGCTAAGCTTCCTCTTTGTCAAGCCCTTGACCTGGACAAAGAATAAGCTCTGAATGTATGCTGGATTTTCATGCAGTTCCATCATCTTCGATCACCCAAACAGCTTTACGGATTAATAGGCGACGCCTCCGTTTGCAACGAGGGGGTAAAGGGACAACAAAAGCCAAAGCTTTTGAGTCACCAGAAGCTACGCTTCTAGTGATAGCGTCGCTCAAATCCTTGTTAAATAGAATACGGATTGTATCATTTAAATACCCTACGCGAGGATGTCCAGTGTGAGCCTTTGCGAAAGCCTCAAGGGTGCTCAAAAACGAAGTTTTTGGCACCTCAAAAATCGTTAATTTGTCGACGATTTTTGCTGGAAAAACTTAAGGACGATATTCTTCGCTACGCTCGAAATCGTCCGAACTCAAAGAGAATGTCCAGTGCTAGTAGAATTAGAAGCAAGGTTCTTTACCGCCTTTACCTCTAGCATAAAATGAAGCATGTAACTGCCTTGCAGTTCTCTGCTCAAAGCTAAGTTCGTTTCGCGATTTCGACCTCATGCTCTTCAGATTTTTACGAAGCTCCTGGTTCTCTTTTTCAAGTGTAGCATAGTTCTCCTGGCTTTCCTTCTCGGCCTTCATGTAATTGTCTACGACATGCGGAATGTCAAAGCTATAAGGACAAGTGACTCCCTCTCCTACTTTGTCAGCTTCAGGTTGAGAAGCCTTGCACCTATGGCCATGGCCACCAGTATTATATTGGCATTCCACAAGGCTTGATAGCTCAGAACTGCCTGGTCGCTTGTAAATCTTAGCCAAAGCCTTAACAGGATTTTTCAATACGTCCTTACCATTAGCATCTCTCCCCTTGCACTCAATAGGGAAAACAACGTCTACATAAGAGTCAATTGAACTCATTTAACCACCCCATTATTTAAGGGAGAAACAACTCACAATTTAAAAACCTTACTGTTCGTAATCACTCTAGAATTAATAATTACTAATAGTCAGTCAACTTTTTTTCAACAATCGTAGTATTGCCGCCTGTGCCTGTCTGCTTCTTCGCAGATACAAAATTGCCCTTGTCAAGCTCTGCTATCTTTCTCTGGAAGGTCTTGTAGGTGTGCTTTCCCCCCTTTTTCTGGTAAACCTCGTAGAGCTCACCTATCTTCTTGCCAGAGTGCTCTTTCACAATGCTGAGAATAAACCTGGCATCCTCCTCAAGCTCTGCGCTGCTCTTAATGCTAAAGTTCTCCAGTTTTACAATCGCTTTCTCCACATCAGCAAGGCTTATTTTCTTCTTGCTCTGCTCCTCTGCAATCAACGCAGATTCCCTCATTAGGAACAATCCTGTCCTTATGTCCTTTATCTCCGAGGTTTTCTTGGCAACCCTTGCAAATGCGGCATCATCCCAAACTCCTTCTGGAAAGGCGTAGCCTGCCCTTAGCTTGAGAATCTCTTTTGTCTCATGCTCATTGTACTGCCTGAACTCAAGCACCTCTGCCATGAGCCGGGATTTTATCCTGCTGTCAAGGGTAGCAACCCATTCCTTAAAGTTGGTAATCAGGCAAATGCTCTTCTTGTAAATGCTCTCAAGGATAAAATACAAGAAATCATAATCCTCTGCCTTGTCAATCTCATCGAATATAAAGGCAGCGGTCTTCTTGTTAACCATGCTAGCAACCACTTTGTACAAGTCAACTGTCTTCTTGTTCTGCACCAGCCTGTAGCCAAGGTGCTCGCAAATCTCAACCATTACCTTGTAGGAGGTGTTGTGCTGCCAGCAGTTAATATATATCGGGTAAATCTCGTCAGTCTGCTCTTCTAATTCCTTAATCACATGCCTTGCAGCAGCTGTCTTGCCAATTCCTGGGGGACCAAACATCACCACGTTCCTTCCATTCCTGTTCTGGAATAACGGCTTTATGCATTCTGCAATAAACCTTTGTTCTTTTTCCCTGAAAGGAAGCACCTTTGGCAAGAACTCGAAATCAAGAGCTTCCTCATTCTTAATCAGGCTCTCACCCTCCCTTAGCATGTTGTCAAACAAACCCATAGGTATAAGAGACGCCGAGGCGGTTTATATATTTTGTGTTGAGAAAGCCGGAAATACACCGGGTTTCTCAGCTCAAAAATCTTAGATTTTTGTTGTTGAAAAAAGCGGAAAGATTACGAGTGTACATTTGAGCCAAGTTAAATGATTTTCCTGAGAATCTCATCCACAACCTGCTTAGGCCAGCCTGACCTGATAAGGCCTTCTCTTATCTGGTTAGGAGTGTAATTACTGGCTAGGCATCCATGCACATACTCAAAGAGCGTTCTTTCCTGGTTAGAAGTAAGCGAAACTGTTTTTGGCTGTGTGCTGTGAGGTCTTATTGACTCAAGCCAAGAAAATCTCTCTTCAAGCCAAGAAAAGTCCCCTCCTCTCTTAATGTAAATAAGAGCGCCTACTCCTCCAATAACAAGGATAAAGACAATCACTCCTATAATCCAGGGAAAGCCTTTATTGCCACGCTCGGTTGGCTCAATTGTTGATGGGCTCTCTGTTTCAGGCTCTTTCTCGCTTGTTTCTGTTTCTTCAGTCCCACTATCAAACTCAGTGTTTACACCAGTCTCAGCAGCAGCGTATGTGCAGCTCATAATTGTCAAAGGCTTGTTCTCTAATGAGCCGCAAGCGTTATAATCTGTGCAAATACGAGCCTGCTCGCCAAAAGCATTGCACACACTCCAATCTCCGCAAACCCAGTTAGGAATGCACATCGGAAGCAGGGCAGATATACAATAATTGTTTGTGCATGCTTCATCTGCCTTGCAAATAGTGCACTCACCCAATGAGCAACCGCATGAAGCATTAGTCCCAGTGCATGATGACAGGCGACAGTTGCTCTTGCAGACCTGATTCCCAGTGTAGCAAACAGCATTATCAGTGCATTGTACATAGTCTTTAGGAAGGCAACCTGAAATGAGAGGGCACCATTCGCAATCAGCCATTGAGTTACAAGAAACCTCAGTAAGAGAACTATCGCAAGGGTTCGACTCACATTGGCAATCAGAAGAGCAGAACTGGCCAGCAGGGCATTTAGAGGAATTGGGAATATTCTCTTGAATACAATTAGAGCTTTGTATCACCAAAGCATGGTCACAACAATTAGCAGACGGAGCCAAGGTGTTAGTCGCGTATGAGCAGATACCATTAGTACAATTTCCCTCATCATAACAAACATTGCCACCAATGTATGACAGGCAGTTGCCGCATGAGCCTCCGCAGCCATTGCTGCCACATTGCTTGCCTGCGCAGTCAGGCACACAGGAGCAAACACCGGTCTGGCACTTGCAACTAGTCCCGCTACAGCTAGTGCAACTTGTATTGTCTGCAGCATTCGTGCTGGTGCAAACATTAGAAACACAACTGTCTGTTGTGCAAGGATTGTTGTCACTGCAATGGCTTGCCAGCAAGCAAACAACACACTGTCCATTAGCAGTGTTGCAATAAGGAGTAGAACCACTGCACTGAGAATCACTAGTGCAACCTGTTGAAGAACAGGTCCCGCTCAAGCAAACCTGACCAGAACTGCACCTGGAATTATTATTAAAATTACAAAAGCCATTGGCACACTGGGTACAAGTGCCGCTGCAAACAGAGCCATTATTTGCAATATTGTATTGCCAGCTCGTCCCAACACAACCAGGACCATTACGGCAGTTCACATAAAAATCAGAATTACCAACAGTTGTGTCACAACTGCCAGAACAACAACTACCACCAGTACAAGAAGTGCCATTAGCAACACGGGAATTACTGCAAACATTAGAGGAGCAACTATCGCTGGTACACTCATTATTATCATTACAATCACTAGCCTGAGTGCACTGAACACAAACACCACCAGAGCAATAAGGAGTACTGCCAGAACAAGCAACAGTATTACCCCACTCAAAACAAGAATCAAGATCATAATTACCACAAGTCTGCACAGAATTACCAGAACACTGCTTAGCACCAGAAGGAGAACACTCATGAATACAAACAGCTGGCTGTGAAACGCAAGAGCCAGCGCCATTACAAACACAACTGCCACCGTCAACACTAACGCAGCCAATAATGCCAGTGCAAGCCTCATCAGTCAAACCAGAACCAACAAAAGTCTCGCCACAGGCACCACCACTACAACTAGGCTCCCGACAAACATTATCAGGGCAAGCAACAGGAGTGCCCCACTCCAAGCAAGAATCAGTATCAAAATTACCACAAACCATATAAGAACTACCAAAACAAGTCCTAGAACCAGAAGAAGGACAATCATTAGTACAGC
>DATEYH010000136.1:0-2080 GCA_035256305.1 Candidatus Nanoarchaeia archaeon | reverse complement strand
CTTGACAAGGCTAAGAAGGCTTTTCTCGGTAGAGTTAGTTCTGTGATGAAGCAGATAGCAGAAAGCCTTGACTATCTTGAGAGCGCAAGGAAAACCATGGCAGGCTATCCTGTGCTGAAAACAGGCTTGTTCACAATCTGCATTGCAGGCTTCCCAAATGTTGGCAAGACCACTCTCCTGAGCAAGCTAACAACAAGCACTCCTGAGATTAAGGAATATGCCTTCACCACCAAGCAGCTTAACCTGGGATATGCTGAGATGCAAGGGCAAAAAGTCCAGTTCATAGACACGCCAGGAACACTTGCAAGGCCTGATAAGATGAACAACATAGAAAAGCAGGCTTACCTGGCAATAAAATACCTTGCTGACATGATAATCTACATCTATGACTTGACAGAGCCATACCCTCTTGAAGACCAGAAGAGGTTGCTGGAAAAAACAAAGGAATCCAGGAAACCAGTCATGCTCTACCTTTCAAAAACCGACTTGCTAGAGCAAGGCGCAATTAATAAGTTCTCGCAAGAAAATGAAGCATTAACAAGCATTGACAAACTAAAAGAGGAAATTAATAAGAAACTAAGAGAAAAATAAATTATTTGTTCTCAACAATCAAAAATCTACACTTGCAAGGAATCTTACTCCTAATCCTCTTAGCAGCCTCCTTGGCCACAAGAATGTTGTTCTTGTCAACAAAGATATCGAACAACGTCTGGCCCTTGTCAACCTGGGCAGCCAGCCCGATCGGTTTGCCAAATGAATGAGCCATTCCAGTGCTCATCCTGTCAGCGCCTGCCCCGCTAGCCAGAGGATTCTCTCTCAGGATGTGATGGGGAAAAACTCTTAGCTTAAGCCTGAAGCCAACCTTGCCAGTCTTCTTCTCAAGCACCCTGTTGCTTGACTTACGGGCAGCCTCAAGAGCATTATGCCTGATCTGGAGAGATTCCAATGCCTTAACCTCAACCTTGTAATCAAACTTTCTCTGCAGCTCGCCCATGTCATACCTCACGATAAGGTTATGAGGGCTGGCCCTTACATAATTCTTGGTCCTATACTTAGACTTGCGAGTATAAGGCCTTTCCAAGAACCTGTAACTAACTCCTTTTCTAAGTTTCGCCATAAATCCCTCTGAAACGGTAAAGTATTTAAAAAAGTTACTGTTTTTGATACATAGATGAGTCAAGATAAGACCGTCGCTGCCATTATTTGCGCTCAGAAGCGAAGCTTCTGGCGCCACAAAAGCTTTGCTTTTGACGGCGTCGCCTGCAAAGCAGGCAAGCAAAGGCGCGGCGGAGCTGAGTGAGCTTGTAAAGCGAGCGAAGCGAAGTAGGGCTTATCTTGACAATATCGTAAGCAGATAGCCCTGTAGTCTAGCGGCCAAGGATAGGGGACTCTGGCAACAACTGTTGGAGACATCCTCTGGCCCAGGTTCGAAGGAGATGAACAAGAAATCTCGCGAAAGTCCTGGCAGGGCTATTCTTTCTTCTTATCTTCTTTCAGAACAAACCAGTCGTCTTCCTTTCCGCTTAGTGGACTAATCTTTTTTATCGCTTTCTTAACGTTGTGCTCAATCAAGGGCTTGTGCGTGTCAAGGTAATGCACATAGTGCGTGCCAAGAACTGTTAATGAGTAGAGCATCACAGCCACTCCTGTGAGCGCAAAGAACACTGTGAAGAGCTTGGTAATCTCTCTTGTCGGGTGAATGTCTCCGTAGCCAATAGTTGTTAGCGTGGTTGCAGAGAAATAAAGTGAATCTACAAAGCTCCATTCTTCAAGCCTGGAATAAACAATAGTCCCGATTGCCAGGATAACTATTACTAAGAATAGCAAGGATATTATCTTCTCAACAATCTTCCTTTTCTCCTCTCGTGCGCTGAAATCCATTTTTCTTTTCTAAGGCAGTTGGTATTTAAAAAGTTAATGTATGAGCACTGGACAAAGTTTTATACTACGTACAACCAAAGCGAAGTATGAGCTTTGTGTTGTACTGACGTGCATTTTCCAAGTTTTTAAGGGTGAGCGTAGCGAACGGGCGAAAAACTTCACTGGACAAGTGTGCGTAAGGCTTTTAAACCAATAAAGC
>DATEYH010000135.1:0-2073 GCA_035256305.1 Candidatus Nanoarchaeia archaeon | reverse complement strand
AATCCCAGACGCCACTAGGTGAGCAACCCTTATTGCTTCTGGCAGGTTGGAATGAGTGCAGCAAATCTTGAGTAATTTTTTTGTCTCTTCCTTTCCAATTCCTACTGGCTGAACATAAACATCATTAACCTTCACAGGCTTAGGCATCCTCTTTATGATGTCAATCTTCTTGTTCATTCTTAATTTTTGAAGGGCGGAGAATATCTTCTTATAATCAGGGTAATCCCTAATCACTACAACAACAGGGATTCCTGTTTCCTTGTGCAGGCTCTGGGCATTGATCACATTAAAGCCAGCTACTGCTATTCCGTCGAGAAAAATTGCCTGGAGCTGGGGCTTGAACCTGCACTCATTAATCATCTCAATAATCTTAAGAGTAGCATCCTCTCCGTCCTTTTCAACATGGGTTGAAAGCAGGCCGTCCATGAAGCTGCCTCCGCGGAAAAAAGTAGCTACAACCAGGACGTATTTCTGCATAGGATCGAACTTGTCAAAAGGAGCATCATCAATGCCAACAACACGGAGCTCTTTCTTCAACCTAGTTTCACCTCAGGGTTTGCCAGTTTTCCACAGGAACTCAAAGTAATTAATAAAACCTTTGGCAATGTCAGGATTTTTTATGACAAACACAGACGGCTTACTACTTAGAACACCAATGGTTACATGGTCCTTATAAATTTCGGTCCATGTCGGGGATAATCCTTCAGGATTGACAAATCTTGTTTCTGAGAAAGGCAATTTTTTTCTTTTTTCCCCTATTTTTCTTAAGTCTTCATTAAGGATATACTTGCATTTTATTCCTTTTTTAGCTCTTCTTTCCTGAAAATCCATCCAGTAGGCTTCTAGCTTTTCATCATTAGGATAGTTAGACAGAATAATATAGAAGGTATCTCCTTTGTTCAGCACATCAAGGACATGCTCCCTTGCGGTTTTTATGCCTTTGATGCCCTCATAAACCTTGTAGGTAGTCTCTGTTTCTTTCAAGTTTCTTTTTACTAACAGCCCAGAGATTAGTTTTTCTGCATCTGCTTTCTTCTGCTCTATCTTTTTTGTTTCTTCTTCAAGAAACGCCTTTATTCTATTAGGATTTTCAGCCTGCCAGTGCTTCTTGTTCTTGATAATGGCATATGAGACAAGCCCTTTTTTCAATAATCGCTCAAGGCTCTCGTACACCTTTGATGTGTTTATGCCTGTCCTCTTTATCAAGGCAGAAGTAGTTGTTATGCCAATATCGATTAGCGCCAGGTAAACCTTTGCCTCATTCTTGGTCAGCCCCAGCTCCTCGAGAACATTTTCTTCCTGCATGCTTGTTAATGAGCGCCCCCACTATTTAAATCTTTCTTCCCTTAAGGGGAAAAGGAATATTAATAAACAGTAACTACTATATAATAGTTATAAAAAAGGGGGAGGATAAACATGAAAATAACAAAAACAAAAGTCGCATTAGCTTTGGTATTTTCAGCATGGATGACAAATGCAGTAACTACTAGCATTATGCAGTACAAGGTAAGGGCTAAAGAATTAGCAGCGATAAATGAAAGACCTGCTCTTGTTGCATTATATGAGAAGAGAACTCAACTTTATGAGCAGGAAACGCCTCAGTTATTGCTACTAAGTGAAATTGACAGGTTGCAAAGGAAAGCAAAAGAGAATTATTTGGAGCAGGTAGCTTCTTCGGATTGTATTAATCAGAAAAAAATAGAGGCTGAAAAAAATGTGTCTGCTCTTGAAACACAAATCAATCAGATTGATAATGAGATTAACAGAATGTATTCAGCAGACTCAGAACTTAGCAACTTACAAAAACAATACGGAAAGTATCAGTACAGGGGACTTTTTCCCCTCTCATTATTTTTTAAATAAAATAATTTTATTTTTTATTTCTTGTTTATCTATATAAGTTTCCTCGCAAACGTCAAGAAGCCAGTGTGCGCATGGTCTTTTGTAGCAGGCCTTGCCCTCTTCTCGTCAATCACCCATTCGCGCTCAATAACCTCAACTGTTTTTTCAAGCAAGAACTCTTCTGGAAGAGCTTTCACAAATTCTTGCACCTGACTAACGTTTGGCAGGTAA
>DATEYH010000134.1:0-3520 GCA_035256305.1 Candidatus Nanoarchaeia archaeon | reverse complement strand
GTTTGTTATCCACGATAGCCCGAGCATTCCTAACTTTGACACAGGCAGCCAGGAAAAACTAAAACAAGACCAGGTCATAGCTGTTGAGCCTTTTGCAAGCACAGGAGCAGGCATAATCTATGAGAGCAGCAACCCAACATTATTCTCTCTAACAGGCAAAAAGCCAACAAGGAGCCCAATAACTAGGGAGGTGCTCAGGGACCTTGAAGAATACAATGAGCTACCCTTTGCCTTGAGATGGGTTATTAAAAAGCACGGAGCTGGCAAGGCGAGCTTTGCCATCAGGGACTTGAAGCACATGGACCTCTTGCGAGAGTATCCTCCTCTCCCAGACAAGGCTCATGGTATGGTAAGCCAGGCAGAGCACACAGTTATTGTAAGGGAGAAGCCGGTTATTACGACGTTGCTTGACGAATAAAAAAGCTTATTCAAAATTTTTATAAACTCAGTCTTTTTCTCCAATTAATATGACCTTAAAAGATGTTCAGAAACAAGTCGATGATTGGGCTCAACAATACAAGGTTCCATATTGGAAACCGCATGAAATACTGGCAAGGTTAGCGGAAGAGAACGGAGAATTAGCCCGGGAGATAAATGACATTTGGGGTCCGAAAAAGAAAAAACCCAACGAGAACAAGATAAACCTTGGAGAAGAAATCGGTGACATAGTATTTACTTTGTGTTGCTTGGCAAATTCTCAAAGAATAGATTTGGACGAATCTTTTAATAGAGTCATGAATAAGTGTTATGGAAGAGATAACAACAGATATGAAAAAAAGTAAGTCAACGTCGAGCCCAAAACTCTCAAATTTCGCATTTTTAAGCCCTAAAAACGCGTTCTAAAACAAAAGCTTTATAAGTAGGAAAGCCCTCCATGAGTATAGGTTTTTTCGACGAGAAACTAATTTTTGAGGCTGTTAAATTGGATGTTTATGATGCAAGCAAAATCACTGTACTAGGCGGCCTTGATGCTGTGAGAAAGAGGCCTAGCATGTACATCGGCAGCACCAGCTCAACAGGGCTTCATCATCTTGTTTATGAGGTTGTTGATAACTCAATAGACGAAGCAATGGCAGGCTTCTGCAACGAGATAATCATCACCCTTGCCAAGGACAACTCTGTGACTGTCGAGGATAATGGAAGGGGAATACCTGCTGAGATTCATCCCAAGTACAAGGTGAACTGCATAGAGCTGGTCATGACCAAGCTGCACGCAGGAGGAAAGTTTGACAAGAAAGCCTACAAGGTTTCAGGAGGGCTGCACGGAGTTGGAGTGAGCGTTGTCAATGCATTGTCAGAAGTTCTTGAGATATGGGTTTACCGGGACAACTCAATCTACTACCAGAAATACTGCCGGGGAAAGCCAGCGGCTGCTGTCAAGTCAATCGGCAAGTATGAAGGCACCAGGACAGGTACCAAAGTCAGGTTTCTTGCTGACAAGGAGATATTCGAGGAAGGGATAAATTATTCTAACGACATCCTTGAGAACAGCTTCAGGGAGCTTGCCTTTCTTAACAAGGGGCTAAAGATAATTTTTATCGACGAGAAGAATAATTTAAGGCATGAATTCTTTTATGAGGGAGGGCTCAGGAGCTTTGTGGAGTTCATTAACAAGAACAAGAGCCCATTGCACGAGATTATTTATCTAAAAACCATAAAAGAGGATGTTGAGCTGGAAGTTGCAATCCAGTACAATAACAGCTATAACGAGAATGTCTTCTCATTTGTGAACAATATCAATACAACAGAGGGAGGCACCCATCTGACAGGTTTCAAGACAGCGCTTACAAGAACCCTTAACACTTATGCTGAAAAAAACTTTGGCAACAGTGATTTCAAGCTCACAAGCGAGGATGTAAGGGAGGGATTGGCTGCTGTGATTGCCATTAAAATCCCTGACCCTCAGTTCGAAGGCCAGACCAAGACCAAGCTTGGAAACCTTAATGTTAAAGGCATTGTTGATTCCATGGTCAGCACTGGCTTAAGCACCTTTCTGGGCGAGCACCCTGCTGTTGCAAGGGGTATTGTGGAGAAGGCTGTGACTGCTGCAAAAGCAAGGGAGGCTGCAAGGAAAGCAAGAGAGCTGACCAGGAGGAAGAGCGCCCTTGATACCGCAGCCCTGCCAGGAAAGCTTGCTGACTGCTCTGAAAAAGACCCTGCGAAATGTGAATTATTCCTTGTGGAAGGGGACAGCGCAGGCGGAAGCGCTAAGCAGGCTCGTAGCAAGGAATTCCAGGCAATCCTTCCTCTCAGGGGAAAAATCCTTAATGTTGAGAAGGCAAGGATTAACAAGGTGATGAGCTCCCAGGAAATCGTCACCATGATTACTGCCCTTGGAACGAGCATTGCAGAGGAATTCGACATTAACAAGCTCAGGTATCATAAAATCATAATCATGACTGATGCAGACACTGACGGCAACCACATCGCTACCCTGCTCTTAACTTTCTTCTTTAGGTATATGAAGGAACTTATAGAGCAAGGCTATATATACATAGCTCAGCCTCCTCTTTATCTTGTTAGGAAAGGAAAAGACAAGTTCTATGCCTTGACAGAAGTTGACAAGAGCGCGTTTGTAAAAAAGCTTGGCGAGGGCGCAAGCGTGCAGAGGTACAAGGGGCTTGGGGAGATGAATCCTGAGCAATTATGGGAGACTACCATGGACCCTGCTGGCCGCATATTAAAGAAAGTCACTATAGGAGATGCAATTGCTGCTGATGAGATATTCGCCATATTAATGGGAGACGAAGTAGAGCCCAGGAGAAAGTTCATAGAAGAACACGCCCTGGAAGCAGGCAATATTGACATTTGAACCCCCTTCTACCTTACGCAATCTTTATAAACCTCTTATCTTTCCAGAGAAAAAACAATGGCTGAGAAAGCAGTAGACAAGCAGAAAATCAGGAAGAAGAAATGGTTCCCTGTTCTAGCCCCTAAGCTGTTCAAGGAGCAGGTGATGGGAGAGATTTACCTCTATGAGTCCAAGGCGATGATTAACAGGAGAATAACTGTTAACATGATGGCTCTCACAGGCAACCCTAGGAGCCAGCACATAAACATTCTTTTCAGGATTTATGATGTAAAAGAAGGAAAAGGCTTAACAGAGACTCTTGGCTTTGAGATGATGCCTAGCAGCGTCAAGAGGATTGTGAGGAGAGGCAAGACCAAAATTGATGATTCATTAGTCGTAGTTACGCTAGACAATAAGAAGGTAAGAATCAAGCCTTTGCTGATAACCAATAACATAGTTAAAAATCCAGTCGCAGCCAGCATAAGAACGAGCCTAAGGGATGAAATATCAAGGCTGGTAGGCAAGCTCACCTATGAAAAGCTTGTAGAAGAGATACTCGGCTACAAACTCCAGAAGCACCTCGGCGGGCTGGCAGCCAAGATTACCCCTATACGCGAGTCCGAGATAAGAGCCTTTGAGCTCGTGGAGAGAGAAGGAGTAAAGACTTATACTCCCAGAAAACCCAAGGAGCTCTCAAAAGAGGAAGAAGAGTTCGAGAAAGAGCAGGAA
>DATEYH010000133.1:0-3084 GCA_035256305.1 Candidatus Nanoarchaeia archaeon | reverse complement strand
CTGCACCAAGATAGGAACAACCACTAACTGGCAATGTGCGCTCACAGTAAGCAGCCTCCTTGAGCAGGAGATAAACACCAACCTCCAGGTAATTGTTGAAGACTTTGCAGGCAACCAACTAGTGCAGAGCGTGCCAGTAAGCATATGCGTGCTCCTGGATGAAGTGCCTGACCTGATAAAAGAGATAAAGACCCGCGGAGCCTTGCCAAGGATTGACAGGAAGACAGCGAGCAAGCTAATAATTAAAGCGCCCATAGGAGTAGAGATTGTGCTGAAGCAAGAAAACGTTGAAATAATCTCAAGGATGCCTGTGAGCTGCACAGGAACTCCCTGCCTTTCTAGCTCTGCCTACATGATAGACGACACAACCCTGAAACCAACCCTTATAGTGCCATTGAAATACGCAAAAGCATGCGGAGAGCTCTGGGATGATGATGACAAGATAGAAGTCAACTGCACCCAGGAATTCAACATAAAGCAAGGCAACAGGATTTATAATCAAAAAGAAAAAGAAACCATTGCGGCAGAGCTGGAAGTCTACAACCAGCCATTGGGAAGCGTTAATGAAACCTACACTAAGAAAATAGATGAGATAAAAAAAGAAATCATAAGGCTGGATGGGCAGATAGAGAAGTACGAGAAGGTGTATGGCTTGCTTGGAGGACTCTGCAACATTGCTGAAGGATTAGCCAAGATTAACATATTATTACAGTCACTCAAATCAGCCCTTTGGGGAGTATGCGTGGCTCTTGATGTTATCGGAGTAGGCGAAGCAATATGGAATGCTATTAATCCAATACTCTCAGGCTTTGAGAACTTTGTAGACAGCTTCACCTGGCCCCAAGGATGGGTGCCGACAGGAGGGAACTCCATAGGCTTATTAATCAAAGGAACCTGCGCGATCTACACCTGCAAGATATACGACTTCAACACCTACGTTGACATAGGGTTGAGCATAGCAGCGCATTATGCGACGAAGAATGACATAAAAATAATTGGTAAGACAGAAGACTCTTTCTGTCCTCCCGGAGGTCTCCCATGCATCGAAGGCGACTTCTATTTTTATGAAGATGGTTCAGTTCAAGCGGGTTTACCAGATGGCTCGAGAGGGTTTTATGACGCCAGCACAGGCTTAACAACAGTAAAGTTTAGCAGCGGTTATGTCGGAGTTTATAAGTCAGATGGTAGTTATACAATAAAGGATCAGTATGGCAATACCGCACTTACCAGCCATGCGGGAGAGAGTGCCCCAACCGAAACAGCTAGTTTGCCAGATGATGTAAAGAAATACTCACCAGGTTTTAGCGCGTATACTTCAAAGGATACTATAAAGAGTTCATTCCCATTCTCTTGGTATCCGAGACGACCTCCGGAAGGAGTAGTATCCATAGATGAAGTATTAGTAGTAGGTTATACTGATCCTAAAGTCAGATTTACAGAGCCTATAAAACTTATTGAAGGCGACGCCATCGCCTCAGACTCCATCACTGGCTATGCCATTAAATTGCCTAGCTTTAAGAATAATCTCCTTAAAGGTTTCCAGTTGTATGGAAAAGATATTAATGCTTTTAGGCTTGACACAAGAATGCAGACTGCCCTGGATGCTTTCCTAGGGGAGGATGGCAATTGGATTTTCAATCCTTATAAGAGCAAGCATTATGATAAGTTCTGCGCTCCTGCAATAATGTTCAATGACAAAAAAGAAAGGCAGCTATTATGCAAGCGCCTTGGCTGCTTGGAAGCTATGGCTAAAGTTGGAGGTCCTTTGGAGGCTTGCGAGTTTGATTATAACCTTGACATGTGCATGTATGTTGAGAGTGCAAGGTACAAGCTCGAGGGAGGGGCTAGCATAGGAAGAGTATTTGATAGCGTGAAAGATGTGTTCCTTAATAACGTTGTAGGGCTTGGCGTTGTAGCAACTTATTTATTTGTATATCCTGGCTGCGTCCATTATCAAACGCCAGGAGGATTGACTCTTGACTATGGAGGAACGCTTAAGGGCTCGAGAGCAGCTGCTTGCGGCGTTATTGGTAGCGTGCTCAGCTTAAGGGAAATCCTTGCTTTTGCTAGTAATCCTTATAATCCTCTTTCAGGCAAGAAGATGGTGCCTACTGACTTGCCTGCTACTAGCACTGACTTTTGCAAGGGGTTGGATTTAGATGAGTAAGAAGTTATTAATTGGAATATTGGTAATGATGCTTTTGGTTAGTTCTTTCCCTGTTTGGAGCGCTTCCAAGGATGATTACATGCCTAAGTGGTGGACTGAGCAGTGGGGCGGCAATCAGTCAAGGCCTTGGGGCATTCTTCATAATTTCTGGGTTATGCTTTCTCCTTTTTCTTTTGATTATTACGGCAGTGAGGAGGTTAATCAGTATGACAGCGCTGATATTTATGGCTGGTATAATGGCACTTTCTTTGGGCTGGCTAACTGGGAGCGAGAGGTCTGCCTTATGGACTTAAGCACTGACGTGAGGAATATAAGGAACGTGGTTGATGACCCAATCCTTGATTCTACAACAATTTACACCGCCACAGTCACGGTCTCTGCTACCAAGGATTATGGGTTTAATAATTCAAGGCTTTTTGAGGTTTCTTGGTATATCATGCCTTATGGCAATGATGCTATGTACAGGGTTTATCTGAAGAAGGACGGGGCTGAGAACGAGTACTTTGAGGGTAAGAAAGGAGATAAGGATGAGTACTGGACTGCTGTGAGCAGGTATTCTGGCGACGCTAATTATGATGCCAAGTATTTTGATGTTGATTATGAAAAGGTTGTGCTGGAGTACAAGGATGCTGGTAGCAGCGTTGTTAACGAGATGGTTGTGAGCGTGGTTGATAAGTCAAAAATAAGTTGAGGATAATGGCTGTTAAGAAAAAACCAGTTAAGAAGCAAGAGAAAAAAGAAGTGGCTATTGAGTGGAAGCCTGCGAGCTACTGGGCTTGCCAGTGGAATGCTTTTATTACCAGCTTCACTAGCATTGGCAGGTCAAGGTTCTTCCCTGCTGCTTTCTTTGACCTGTTAACATTAATCTCATTGTTCCTTGTTTTGAATTTAGCTTTCTTCATAATTAACACTATAAG
>DATEYH010000132.1:0-2340 GCA_035256305.1 Candidatus Nanoarchaeia archaeon | reverse complement strand
GCATACTGAGATTGACGCTAAGATAAGCATTAGTGACCCTGATAAGATGCAGGCTTTCCTTGACATGGAGGAGAACATGCTCAGGAAGATGGTTGACAAGGTTGCAAGTGTAGGGGCGAATGTGGTTTTCTGCCAGAAGGGAGTGGATGATTTGGCCCAGCATTTCTTTGCAAAGAAAGGAATCTATGTTGCTAGGCGGATTAGCAAGTCTGACCTTGAAAAACTTGCAAAAGCAACCGGAGGCAACATAATCACAGATATTAGTGAACTCTCGGCAAAAGACTTAGGCAAGGCAGGAGTTGTGGAAGAAGTCAAGATTGGGGACGAGTCAATGACTTATGTCATGGAGTGCAAGAACCCAAAGGCAGTTACCTTGCTTGTCAGGGGAAGCACTGAGCATGTTGTTGACGAGGTCAAACGAGCTGTTGAGGATGCTATTGGCGACACCATAGCTGCGCTCAAGAACAACAAGGTAGTAGCAGGAGCAGGAGCCCCTGAAGTTGAATTAAGCAGAAACTTATTGAAATTTTCAGAAACACTCAGCGGAAGAGAGCAATTGGCTGTCAAGGCTTTTGCAGAAGCCATGGAGATAATCCCCAGGACTCTTGCAGAGAACGCAGGCCTAGACCCTATTGACGTGCTGACTGAACTGAGAGCTGCTCATGACAAGAAGCAGAAATGGGCAGGCATTAATGTGTTCACAGGCAAGATTATTGATGCCTGGAAGGCAGGAGTGATTGAGCCTCTCAAGATAAAGACCCAGGCTGTAAGCTCAGCTGCAGAGGTTGCAGTGATGATTCTCAGGATTGATGATGTGATTGCAGGAGGAGGCGCTGGAGGCGGCGGGTCTGGTGGTTTAGGCGGAGCAGGCAGGATGCCTGGCATGCCTCCTGGCGGGGAAATGCCTGAGTACTAAAAATTATTTTTTTAGAAAAGTTTATATATCTTGATTATTAATACCTTGTTCAGAGCAGAAAAAGAGGTGTATTCTGTTGAGCGAGGATGATGAGTACGAGCTTCTTCCAAGGCAGGAAATAGAGGCTTTGAAAAAAGAGATTGACCGCCTGAAGAAGCATCCCTTAGGAGAGATGGAAGAAGGGGATACCCTCCTCGAGGCTATTAATAATCTTAACAACAGCATAAGAAAGCTTATTGACATCTTCACTAAGGCGCAGACAGACCTTGAAGGCCAGTACTCTGAAGGAGCTCCTTTAGATGACTTGAAGGATATTAAGGACCAGAACGAGGAGATAGCCCAGGGCATACTAGCGGTTGCTGACATGCTCAAGGAGAATAAAGAAGCTGGCTTCAAGGAGAATAGAGAAGCTGGCTTATTCAAAACTTTCAAAGAAGAGCCGTCGCCAGAAATCAGCTCTTCTCCAAAGATTCCGATGCTCAGGCCAACAGGAATGGACATTCCTGGAGGTCCTCCTGATCCTTTTGCTAATGACCTACCAGCGCACATACCTCCTCCTCCACAGTTTTACTCAGCAAGCGGAGCCCAGACATTCGCGTCTAAAGGAGCCTCTCCTTTTGAAGAGCCAATGCCAACTGACAAAAAGAAGCGTTTATTCTCAAGATAGAAAATGATGCTCATCCACCCAGTAAAGGATTTTCTTAATGCAGCTTCCAAGCATGCCAGAGCAGCAAGGCTTAAGGAGCTTAACTACTTAGAGGCAGAGGTAATAATGGCAGAGGAGATGCTGCTTGGCTTGAGAAATGAAGGCATGCCTAGCGAGGCTGTTTATTCTTTTGAGAACAAAATTGATGACTTGAAGAAGATTATAAAGAACAAAAAGAGTGAGGTTTTGCCAACCAGTTAGCTATCAGACATCTTTTTACGCGAATTAAACATCTTTTCCCATAACTGTGCGTCTGCCGTTCTCCTTAGCTCTCCAGATAGCTTTCTTCACAACTTCAGTGACGTGCTCATTCAGCTTCTCGACAAAATCAGTTGCAACGCTCATCTCACCGCAAGCCTCACGAATCTTTGCCTTGATTATAAGCATATCATTCATTATTACCCCCCCCGCAAATAATATTGCCTGTCCATGGCTTAAGCTTCATACTATAAAAATTTTTCTCTTGCAAAGAGAAAATAATTTAAACTCTAAAAATTAATGCGAGTGTTATGCTGATTGTTCGCGAGCCGTCATTAAGGGATATACTGTTTGATGAGAGAGGCAACCTTGGAGAGATTGTGTCAACGTGCGTAAAAGATGGGCGTGTAGAGAGCTTCAGCTGCTTGTACCGCAAGCTTAAGATGATAAAGGAGTATTCCCTGGATAGCTATTCTATAGTTTACAAGTACAGGATTAAGCGAGACAAAGATACTGGAAA
>DATEYH010000131.1:0-6784 GCA_035256305.1 Candidatus Nanoarchaeia archaeon | reverse complement strand
GTTGCTCTTGCCCTTGTGCTTAAGGAGATAATGCGAGTTATAGGTTGCTACAAACTCCTTGCCCACATGCTCCTCCTTTTCCCTGAGCACTCCGCCAATATTATGAGAGCCAGATTGATTCGCCGTGAGCGACTCAAGAGAACCGTCAATCAATTCCTCAAGCAAGACTGAGAGGATTCTCTCGCTGATCAATCCCTTGAAATTGCCCTTGGTGCCTTCTCCAAGCTTGCCCTCAGCCAGTATGACGTCCTTTATATTATATATTACGTGCTCCTTTTGCCGGGCAGAGGCGTACAAGCCGAATTCTTTCTCATAAAAAGTTATTTTAGGCTTTAAGGGATTGTCAATAAAATAAGAATCATCGCGCTTCACTGCAAAGTATTTCTCAAAGGGGTTGTGCATGATATTAAGCTTTTGCAGCAGAAGTATATAAACCTATTGGGAAGTGATGAGCTTAACAAGCTTCTCCTTCATCTTCTCCATCTTCTCCTTTGTGTTCGCCTCTAGCCTCAGCCTGACCACTGGCTCTGTGTTGCTCTTCCTAACGCTAAGCCACCAGTCAGGATAGCTTATGAACACTCCGTCAAGCTCTGTGCTCTTGCCGTCGCTAAAAGCCTGTCTCACTTTTCCAAGAGCAATATCAGGATTAGCCACTCTCATATTAATCTCAGGGCTATGGTAATATTTGGTTAAAGGCTTGACAAGCTCTGACAATTGCTTCTTGCTCTCAGCAACAACCTTCATCACTTTGAGCGCTGCGTACAAGCCATCATCAATGCAGTAATGGTCCTGGAACATCATGTGGCCTGATAATTCTCCGCCAAAAACTCCGCCCTCCTTGACAAGCTTTTCCTTGGTGAAGGGATTGCCCACCCTCATCATTATCCCCTCTCCATGGTTCTGCTTGATAACATCAGAAAGTATCTTGCTTGAGCGCAAGTCATAGTAAATCCTTTTGTCACTCCTGCCTTTTAGTTGGGAAGGAACAAGCAAGGCCATCATGATATCAGGATAGATTATTCTTCCAGTGTCATCAATCAATATTGCTCTGTCAGCATCCCCGTCAAAGACTATGCCGAGGCCTGCCTTCTCAGCAACCACTCTCTTCCTTGCGTCCTCAAGGTTCTTTTCTTCTGCAGGATTAGCATGATGATTAGGAAAAGAGCAGTCAACTTCCTCGTAGAGAGGAATAACCTCCAGGCCAATCTTTTCAAACACAGGCTTGGCAGTAACGCTTCCCATGCCGTTACCATAATCAACCACTACCTTCAAGCCTTTGAAGCTGGCAAAGTGCTCTGAGACTTCACTCACATACTCCTCAATCATCTCAAGCTTTTCCACCTCGCCCTTGTTTTTCTCCACCTTGTCAGTAACTGCGGGGTTGAGGGCTAGCTTCTTAATCTCGTCCATGTCTCCTGGGCTTGACAATTGCAGGCAAGGCCTTTTTATGAGCTTGAAAGCATTATACTCAGGAGGGTTGTGAGAAGCGCTGATCATTATCCCGCCGACAAATCCTTTCTTTGCAATGGTGTAATTAGTAAGAGGAGTGGGGCACACGCCAAGGTCAATCACATTAACCCCGACATCTGTGAGAGATTTTGAGATTGCCTTGAAAAGAGAAGGCGAAGAAGCCCTTGCATCCCTCCCAATTACCAGCTCTTTTGCATCAAGAAGAAAGACTAATGCCTTGGCAACAGCTGCTGCTGCCTCCTCGTTAACCTCAGAAGGATACACTCCCCTGACGTCATACGCCTTGAATATGCTTGGATTGATGGTCATAAACTCACCTGCCTCGCAGTAGTTTTGAATTGCTTTTTAATGTTTTGCTTGTTGCCACAAAAATTCAAAGTATTTCTTATAGCCTTCGGCAACTGATTTGTCCTTTATGATTATGGAATAAGGATTCTCTGTGAAGACGTTTATTGACACGCAATCACCAACAATTACTGTTTCTTGGAACTGGGCAAATTCCCCTGACATGTAGCGTATATTCGTGAGTTTTTTAGAGGCAATCTCTTCTCCTCCCATCTTTTTTACTAAGTCATCAAAGACCTGCCTTGAAGGCAGTTTGAGCGCAATTCTTCTTTGGTGCATGTTAAGCCACCACGGGAGCCCCATGACTTTTACGCAAGGAGGGCCTCCTCCAAAGGTCAGGTATTCCTTGCCTTTGGAATGAATCATTATGTCATAAGCCTCCTTTATGCCTCTTACTCCCTTATACACAGTAGCTGTTTCTTCTGGTGCTTTGAATGACTCTATCTGCTTTAGCTCAGGCAGTATTTCCTCAAATTTGCGTTTTTTCTCATCAATGAATTCTAAGAAGCTTTCTGGGCGTGTTGCCTGATAGGTTTTTCTTTTTCCGTCAATAACAAAGTTAATCAGCCCTTTCTCAATCAGAGTATTCAGGGCTCTGTGCACCACAGAAGTCTGCAATCCTGTTTTTTCAATTATTGGGCCTGCGTGACAGCTTTTCAGCTCTAATAACTTAAGGTAGACTTTTATCTGGGCTTCTGTTAGACCCAGTTCTTCGAAGATGGACGTGTCCACGGGTGCTTCGTATTGTTATTTGATTCTGGTTTATTTAAATCTTTCTATACTACACTCAATTGAGAGTAGTAATATTTATATATCTTTACTACTACATAATAGTTATAAACTAAGCAAAAAGGAGGTGCTTAACATGATCGGAAGAATAATCAAGGAAGGATTATTGGAAGCAAAATTAGAGCGTGAAGCTAGGAAAAGAATGAAAAGGACAATCAAGCAGAACGTCAATGAACTAGTACAACTGCTTGAGTCCAAAGAATCTATCCCATACTGGCTTCATCCTAATAAAATAAGCATAAGCAATTACCTTGGCAGTCTTGTAACCGTACACCCGATGGCTTATCATCATTATATCAATGAGAATGAATCATACCCCAACATTGATATTGCTAATTTTTTCTTGGAAAAATGCAGGGACCCCAGATATTTCACAGACTCTTATGTAATACGCTGCGCAAGGACAGGGAATTACACCATCGGAGCAAAGCCGCTTGCAGTTGCAAAAACTGAAGACGAGATTAAGAAAAAACTGTACTCTGTTCTGAGAAAAACAGTGCGTTATGCAGCGAGAAAAACCAAGCTTCATCCTCAAAACCCCCAAAGCATACGCGAAACCATAGCCAGCATTAAACCTCATGACCCTTATGAAAGTAAATGATAATCTCATCAAAACTTTTTTTATCATTCCTTCCTTTATAGTTTTTCCCCAGCCTTATGAGCTCTTGCTTGTCAATAACAATTCCTTTTTTTTCAAGCAACTCCTTGTTCCTTGCAA
Source organism: Candidatus Nanoarchaeia archaeon (assembly GCA_035256305.1). Taxonomy (GTDB): domain Archaea; phylum Nanobdellota; class Nanobdellia; order Woesearchaeales; family SM23-78; genus SM23-78. Next base: position 3,462 of record DATEYH010000131.1, on the reverse strand, counting down.
TGTACTGCAGGAACTGAGTGACGTTCTTGGGCTTTTTTGCTTCCCTGCACCTCTCGAAATCAATCATCACAGCCCTGTTGTCATTGGTGACTATGATGTCCTTGTAAGGATTGGTCAGCTCCTTCTTCTCAAACCCTAGCAAGTCAAGCTTCCTGCACTGCTCTAGCACTTGTTTGATCACGCTAATTATTTTTTCCTTATCAGCTCCCTGCTCTAGAAAATCACTAATCCTTGTGCCCTCAACAAAATCCCTGTAAAGCTTTCCTTTCTCGTACTTAATGAACTTTGGCCCGATTCCTTGGGCGTTAAGCATTGCCAAGAACTTGGCTTCATTTGTCAGGGTATCAACTGCGCTGCGGGGGTTCTTCTCCTTAATGCACATATTGCCTTCTCTGTAGATTACTCCTCGCTTGCCTTGAGCATATAATTCCATCTTCTAGTCCTTTTAAATAGTAGTAGCAAAACTTTTTATATAGTTATTCTTATTGTTACCCTGAACATGGAAGAATTAACCCTTCCTGAGCTGCTTTGGCGCTGGCTTGTCATCTTTGTAATCGTAGGAATATTCATATCCTTTATTGTGTTCTACCTGCTCTCAACGCTTAAGAACGCTGCTGCGCCTATTACTTAACTCTAGGCCTTGTTATAAATCTTGTAGGCGTATAGTTCCTCAAAGAAGGCCAGGCTTTTCTTCTCCAGTAGCTCATAATCATAACCTTCTGCAGCTATTTTTTCATCAACCTTTTTCTTGCCTGTCCTGCTGCTGAAAACCATAAGAATAAACCCTCCTGCTCTCAGGTGCTTTTTGGCTTGCTTAAGGAACTTTGCAATAAGCTCATAGCCTTTTTTTCCACCGTCAAGAGCATAGTCCTTGTCTTTCTCATCTGCCGGAAGATAAGGCGGATTGAAGATTATCACGTCAAACCTCTCATTCACGCTGGCGAACAAGTCTGATCTCAGGCACTTTATCTTCTCAGATTTGCATTTTTTCAGGTTACTGACTGCTTCATCATCAATATCAACAGCATAAACCTTTTTCACTGCCGGGCTCTGGGCTGCTCCTTCTGCAAGTATTCCAGAGCCTGTGCCTAGGTCTATGACTTTGCCATATGCAAGCTGCTTAACATATTTCAACAGTAAGTAAGAATCTTCCTGGGGCTCGTAAACCATTATTAAGGAACAACTTACCGGATTATATAAATTTTCTTGTTTTAGTCATAACCGGGTAATGAAAAAAAATATGTGCTTCAAAATATATTTCTTCTCCGCTAAATGCTTATAAACCAAAAAACACAAGCATAATCTTATCAACACTTTTATAGTCGTGAAAATAAGGGAGGGTGAAGGTCATGAAACAAGAACTGGTTCTTAAGCAAGAAAAAACTGATGATAAAGAAGAAAAAACTAATGATACCAAAGAAATTCAAAAAACAAAGGAGATTCCGAAGGTGCTTGAGCAAAGGCTTCTTATCAATGATGAGCACAGGAAAGTTCTCAGGGCAATGGAGAGGCTCTCGCCGCATGACACAGGATTAATCTATATACCGGGCAACAGGCTCGACCTGGATGTTCCGACACCAGGAATGATAGCAGAAGAGACAGGCATGCCTGAGAAGAAGGTGCTTGAGAAAATATACGAGATAAAGGACATCTGGAAGATAAGCGACCACCTGCCAACCAATAACAGAAGGCTGAGCAAGGAAGAAGCCTTGATATCAGCGCTCACCAACCAGCACAAGCTAAGATGGGATGATGAGATTGGCGATTACAGGATTCCGAGAGTCCACGTGTACAATGCTGAGATGGGCACAGGAATGGAGTACACTGCCAATGAGGCTTTTGAGGGAGAGAAGATTTTCAGGAAAGCAGCAGGCATTAATGAGGTGCTCAACAGCTATCACATGCAAGGAGGAATAATGCCTTCAATCATAATGATGTTCGGGAAGAGGAAGAACAATGCAGCAATCATGACAGGAATTAACAAGACAGGGAAAAAGCCTACTAAACAAGAGTTCGAAGCCCTGAAAAACCTACTTGAAACATCAAGCTATGCTTTTACCCAGAAAGAAACACCCCTGACTCTGAGACAGATTCGCAACCTAAAGGACTTGGTAGTCAACACTATTGATTCCATGAGCGAGGCTGCTGAGAGCGTTGCCTATGAGCTGACTCCGCTAGTAAAGGATATTCCTTCGCATGTGCCAATCCACATGTACTGGAGCTTTAATGATGACTCCAACCTGAGCGAGATTGAAGACTTGTTCATAGCAACCATGAAGGATTTGCTAAGGAGAGCGACAACTGCCCACAAAAAGCTGCCTGACCTGAAGAAAGAGCTTCCCAAGAAGAAAGCAGCATTTGCTAATTCAATAGTTAAAGCACGCCTAGGAGACTATATTCTTGAAGGGCTCGAAGAGCTTGCAGAGAAGTATGTGAAAGAGAAAAAAGAGCTTCCCATTGGCAAGGAGCTGAGGAACATGATTGCAGACTCTCTTTTGAAAGAGGAGAACGGCGATACCAGCCCTGGCTTCAGGAAGTTCAAGAACAGCCTGAAAAAGGATTACTCCCTTGAGACTGGAAGAGAGGATGCTGCTGAGTTTGAGAGGGCGTTCAGCGATGCAAAGACCAGATACCTGCACCTGAGCGTGATGAGGGTTATTGACATTGAGAATTTCAGGAGAATTGACAATAAGAAGAAAGCCTCGCTGGAAGACAAGCTAAGAGTAATCAAGGATGAGGTTGCAGGGCTTGAGCTTTTCCAGAAAGCAATGCATGCAGAGGCACTGGAAAAGCATTCCTGGTTCACAAAAAAGATAGCAATTACTCCTACCCAGGCAAAGGCCAAGTGGATGATAGAGAAGATGACCTACAAGGATGTTTACGAGGAGATTCTCATCCCTGCTATTAAGAAGATTGCTGGCAAGGAGCTTAACATAAAGCTCCATACAGACAGGGAGATTTCAATATATGTGGAAGACCCTGCCACGCTCCTGGGAATGAACCAGTACCCAAGGAGCCTGCTCTATGGAACAATAGTTACTTCTGTCCCAAGGACTAACAGGCAGCGCTCAAACGAGCCCTTGCTCGAATCAGTTGTAGAGCTCCAGAGAAAGCATGAGACTGCAATCTCACAGAGGCTTAAGCTCAGGCTGCCGAAGCCAAAGACTGTCACTGAGTTCAACAAGAGGCAGAGTAGCGCATTTGCTGATGTACTCTTCACCAGCTGGGGAGCAGACGGTTTTAGGCTCATGCCAAAGTTCGTCATTGACCCTCCATTAGTGCTTGGAGAATATGAAGGAATGCCAGAGATTGCATGGTACCTTAAGTGTCCTACAAGGCACGACACCATGAAATTAAAATCACTCCTTGCAAAAGGCAACCGTGGAACCTGGGAAGGCAAGAGGTTTGAGAAAGGAGGACCAACCACAGGCAACGTCATCCAGATAATGCACCCTGACCAGA
>DATEYH010000130.1:0-7579 GCA_035256305.1 Candidatus Nanoarchaeia archaeon | reverse complement strand
GAGGATATGGTAATTACGGTGGCTATGGTTACAGTGACTATGGCTTTGGCGATTATGATTACAGCGGTTATGGCTATGGCGGCTACAGCGGGTATAGCTCTGGCTCCGGCTCTTTTCAAGGCTATGACTACTACATCAATGATGCCTATTCAGAAGAGCCTGCTTATTATGCAAGGATAGCAGAGCCCTTATCAGGCGGATTTTATATTGTAGGATATTACTAAGGTGAAACAAATGCTTAACAAGATAATATTCACTTTTATTGCAACCCTGATGATGCTCCTAACCCTGCTCTCAGCAACAGAAGCTTACAGTTCGTATTACGACCCAAGCTCATATTACAACTCAAATTATAACTCAGATTATTCTTCTCCTTATTACTCTCCTTCATCCTATTCTTCTTACAATCCCTACTCTTATAGTTCTTACTCTTACAACACTTATAATTATCCTTTTCTTGTTTATCCTGATTTGTACCCTGTAAGCACTAACTACTTGTACTATGATGATGACAAGTACGATAACCTGCCAATTGTGACAGGGCCTTTCCCAAGGTATTACTTATTCAATACAAACGCGGATGAGGACATTGATTTTGCTCATGATGACTTCCACCATTACGACGAGTTCATAGGCTACAAGGACCTTGATGTGTTCTATCCAAGCCTAGGAGTTGTCGAGGTTATCAGGAATGAGAATTCAAGAGAGCTTGACCTAAGCTACCTGCCTGAAGGCTATGGAACTTTTGGACTTCATGTCTACGGATACATACCAGGGCCTGACGGCAGCTGTGCCATGTACAGGAAGCATTACATGCATGAGCACCCGTTGGAGCTTGAGAGTTATGAATATAACTATGGCTATTACACTCCTTTCCTTGCTTACAGAACAACACCGACTTATACTAATTCCTGCCGGTCAATAAGCGCCTGCCAGTACAGCTATTGCTCTTCCTGCTCTGCCTAAATAATTGAAAGAAAACTTATTCTCTATTTATTTTCGACTTATTTTCGGCCTTCGATGAACTTCTGCATCTCATCAACAAATTCCTGCGCCTCTTTGAAATACTCATCAAACTGCGCCCCGCTAATCTCAGTTATCTGGCCGTGCAGGACAATTCTTGAAATGTGATAGAATTTTCTCATTATGTCAGCATACTTCTCCTTTAGCAAGCCCTTATTCACCATTTTCTGCTCGAGCATATCAGCAACATGGCTAGGGCTTGGAGGCACCTCGTTGAGCTTCATAAGAGCAGCATGGGCAGCGTCAATAACAGCCCAGTACAGGTCAAGGACTCCCTGCTTTATGTGCCATTTGGAATTATGCAGGGTTATGGGCGCCTTGTTAAAGTAACTCCACATGCTCTCAGGAGTAGGCCTTATCCTTCCCTGGTAGAGCAGGATTTGCAATGGCTCGAAAAAGCCAGAGTCAATAATCGGAACTCCATCCCTAAGGATGTTGACAGCCACAGGGTCTCCTGCCCTTACATACTCCCAGAAGCTTGTGAATTTCAAGGTGGTGACATGAAGCTTTCTCGGAGCTACTCCTGCCACTATCTTCTCAATTATTAACCTGTAAGCCTGGACAAACTCCCTGTCCATGATTATACTCACATCATCTACAATGATTAGAATGTCAATATCCCCGATGGCCCCTTGCTTTTTCCTTGCAGTGCTGCCAAACAAGACAATGGCTTTTATGAACTTGGCAAACTCCTTATAGACCTTTCTGCTAAAGCTGTACGCGACATCAAGAACTTCCTTAGGATAGCTCTCAGAGAGCTGCTTCTTCCTTTTCTGGATGTCAAACTCCACCCATTCACCTCTTTTTTAATAATTATACTTCTTAGCTTTTATTAAACTTTCTCTTTTTTAGCTCTATTCCAGCGGAACCTCTGACCATAACCTCCACTCATTGCTCGGAGCATAGGCTCCCACGATATATGTTGACGGATTGTGATATCCAAAGTGCTGCTCGTGCACACTCCTGAAACTAGGAACTCCAGTAGTTGCGTATATCGGGCTGCCCATTAGTGCCCAGGTGTCTGGGAGGGCGGTTGTAGTGTTATAGCTTCCTGCTTCTGCAATGAAGTCCTTTAGCCCGGCTTCTTCCATCTTCTTGATGAATTCTTTCATAGGCACATTTCCCTGGCCAGGAGTCAAGTGCTCATCATCATAGCCAAAATTATCTGTTAGGTGGACGTGGCCAAGAATGCCGCCCTTTGCAAGCTTCTCAGTCTCCTTCAACAGCCACTTGTCAAAGCGCTTGTTCCTTGCATCAGGAGTTTCGCCATCTAACTTCTTGAAATGCTGCCTCCACATGTTGAAATGCCCGATATCAAGGGTTGCCTTGATGTGCTCCTTTGCCTTGCTCTTAGCCTCTTCCTCAGAGTGCCCTTCTTTCACGAGCTGCTCCTGCATCTTCTTTCTTGACTCCTCCACAATAGCCTTTATCTCGTCAGGGTGGCTGCCGTAATGCTCAGGCCTCCAGTTCTCAGGAGCAACGAATATTGGCTCATTGAGCTCTTTCCTGTGCTGGTCAGTGTAAATCATGGCTTTAATCCCTGCCTGGGCTATGGTCTCAGCAACCTTACCTTTGCCGAATTGCTCGATAGTTTGGACACGGTTCATCTCTTCCCAGTACCTCTTTGCCTCTGCATCTGCTGATGCTGAGCTCTCGTGGATATAGCGCATCTCGTTGCCTTCTTCTTTGATTATTCCTTTTAAATATTCAGATGGCAGCTCATGTTTTGGTGGGATGAATTCCCCGAACCTTTTTTCTGCTATAATCTTCCATTTTTCATCTTCAGGGATGTTTTTCTCAAGGGACTCATAAAATGTGAGTGCTTTTTGCGCAGCATCTCTTCTTTCTTTTGCTCGCTCATAACGCTGAGCAGAGAACAATGATTGCCCTTTTGCTCTTAGGACATTATTCGCTATGTGCATCTTAAAAAATAATACTTCTGGAGCAATATTTTGACCTAGTTCATTACTTAGTTTTTGCGCTTCTTTTTCAAAATCCTTGTACTCAACTCTTTCAACTTCAAACCTGGTAGCTTCCTTGTTCCACACAGGCACTCTGTTAAATAATTCCTCTGACTTCTCAGGCTCAAGAATCCACTCCCTCTTAATTGGGTGGCCGTTCATGTCAACCCAGTCATTCGCTTCAATCTTAAGCCCTGTTTTTGAATCAACTGTGCCTACAAGTTTTCTGCCAATGACTTCCTCATAGGTTTTTGCTGTGTGGAATTTTGGCTCATAAACATAATAGTCCTTTCTCACAGCATTGACATTGCCTGTCCGGGAATCAGCAACCATGACAAGAGCCCTTTCTGCCTCTTCCTTGTAACCCTCGAATAATTGCTCGCCAGTCTTTTCCTTTATCTCTGTGAGCGGCCTGCCCCATTCGCTTGTATGGAAAACAACAGCCCCTCCCTTGGTGGCTTCTGCTGCGAAGTGTATTGCTCTCTCAATCTCCTTGACAGCCGCCTGCCTTGCCTGGTCATTAAAGCCTTGCTCTCCGAGCCCTGCCAGGCTCTGAGTGTGAATAGGGGCGTGCACACTGGTCTTTATCTCATTAATCTCTGCCAAGGCTCTCATATCAGCTCTTTCCTTTGTGCCGAATGCTTCTGGGCTTGGCTGCTGGGAATTGCTCTTGCCAGCACCCAGGAATTCGAATTCAATCTTGCCTGCGCCTTCTCTTATTTTTGCATTAAAGGCTTGGAGCTGGTTAGCCATTGGGTTGGTGCCTGTGCCTATCTCAGCTGGCCCAAGATTACTAGTCTCAATAGGCATGCCTGGCTCTGGAGGGATGTCACTAGGCTCTATTTCTCCGTAACCCCTGTCCATGGCGTTATAATATTCATTGAATATCATGGCTGGTAATCACCTGCTTCATCTCGTTTTCTTATCATCCTGTTAATCTTGTCTATCTTATCAAGTTCGCGCGCCATGTAATTGCCCGTGTCCTTGTTCTTGTAAAACTCATCCCTCTGCAGCCTTTCAGCATTCTGCTGGACCAAGTCAATAAAGTTGCGCTCAGTCTCGCTAAGAGGCCTAGCTCTTGCTTCTGCTGCAAGATTCTCAAGCCTGTTCATCACATTATAATTAGTGACTTCGTAAAAGCCAGGGTTGCCCCTGAGGATTTCTTCAATCGCCTCTCCGTAAGCTCTCGGCTGAGCCACTTCCCTTATCCTTCCCTCTCGCTCTTCTCCTGCAATAGTCTCCTCAAGGCTTGCTGCTTCTGCCTCTCTTCTCCTTCTAATCTCTTCGAGCTCCTCGAACCTTCTCTTTTCCTCGAGACTAAGCTCCTCTATTTTTTCCTCAATTTCTTCTTGCGCCTCTTCCTGCTCCTGCTTACGCTTAGCTTCGAGCTCCTCTAGCTCTTGCTTCTTTTTCTCGAGCTCCTGCTTTTTCTCTTCAAGCTCCTTGCGTTTCTCTTCCTCTAGCTCTACGAGCTGCTTAATCTTTTCCTCTGTGCTAATGCTCTCATCATTGGTTACGACCATGATACTTACCAGCTCAACATGGCGTGAGCCTTCTTATAATTCTTGTACATCAAGTACATTTCAGTTGCAACAGCTGCAGCAGCCTCCTTGGAGCTGCCTTTGGATTTCTTGTTTCCGCCTTTGAACTCTCCGAAAGAGCCGAATATTGAGAGTATCTCTCCAAACCCTTGGAAGACAGATACAAACGGCTCGAGCACTCCTGTAGCCATGCTAGACTCCATTTTCTTCTTTTTCCTTCTCTCCTCTGCCTCCTTGGCTTTTCTTTTCTCCTCAAACTCTTTCTCTCCTGATTCCCACAAGTATTTCTCAAGCTCATCTCCAAGGGCTTCCATGGCATCCTTGACGCTCGCATCCACCATGCCGAGCAGCATCATGTCTTCTTCCCTCTTGAACTTCTTGTAAGCATTTATCTGCTCCTTGGTCCAGCCATACCCTCTGAAAGTTACCTCCAGCCTTCCGACGTGAATAGGGCCGCGGTGAGCGTATTGGTCCTGCTGAAAGCTGAGCTCAGGCCTGGTCCTGTACTTGAATGAAGCAAGAAGGCAGGGATGATATGAGGTCTTGCTCTCCTTGTAGGCAAGCAGCTCTATCTCTATCATGCTCGACTCAAAAGCGCCTATCAGGTCAGGGCTTTCTGTCTGCTCAGGGCTCATCTGCATCCTTGCAATATTCCTGAGATAAGGTTTCACCCAGTTCATGTACATCTTGATGATGTTCCAGTGCTGGCGCAGATACTTGAGTTGAAATACTCTCCTGCTTTCAAGCTCCTTGTCAGTCTTGAGCTTCCAGTTTACAAAGGCATAGAGCTTTCTCCTAAGGACGTGCTTGACATTCTTGTTGAACTTTAATTCATCGACTTTTCTGTCGATATCATCGAGGTCATAAACGTGCGTATTGAAGAACAAGTCAGGCAGAATAGTGAAGCCAACACTTTGAGCTAGGTGGTAAATGCTTCCTGGCTGTATCTGCTGCCCCCTGTTCTCAACAAGGTCAGTGTATTCTCCTTTCAATGCAACATCAGCGGCCAAGACCTTGCCCCATTGTCTCCTTGGCTCCAGCTTCTCGTCAATAATCCTTAGCTCCCTTACGAGCGCGAATAATTGCTTTATCATCTCGCCAATCCCTTTCAGGTACTGGCCTGCCCTTTCCTGTTGAATGCCAATCCTTGACTGGGCTGCTCCCCAGAAAGCGCTCTGTTCGCTCGCGCTGAAGATGTCTGCTAGCTTGTCGATATAGGGGAACGAGCTCTCCTGGCGAATATAATTAAGCAGCCAATAATAGCTCTCCTCCACGCTCACCTTAGAGGACTCAACTATTAGGCGGTACCTCTTGAATGGGTCAGGGTAGCCAGTCTTGATATATCTTGTAAACTCCGGCTCAGTAAATGCTTGGATATTAACCTCCTCTGCCTCTTCCATGTTAGCATCAGCAGGATCTACGGTTGAGCCCTCTCTTGCAGGCGCAAAGGTGCCGTCGCTCTTTTTCATGTATTTAGATTTAGCGCTGTCCTTTATGAAGCCATGCTTCACCAGCATCTTGCCCCACTCATCTTCCATCATTTTGCTGTTACTTTCCTCTTTTTTTCTTTTTCCTTATTTTTCCTATTCTACTATCTACTATAAACTAAATCTTGTAAAGAGAATATATAAAGTTTTTGTTATAAGCTGTTTTTGTTATAATATAACATTAATTTTTTGGATATAATGCGTTTCAAGGATTTGCCTTTTTTGCTCACCTAAGCCTTAGTGCATCAAGATTCCTCGGCGCTACTGTTTCCACTCTCGTAGTGTTGTGCAGGCTTCTGGCCAGGTCAAGGCACTTGCTGCTCTCGCCGTGGACAACAATTATCTTCTTTGGCTTTGGGTTGCAGTGGTTTACAAAGCTCACCAGCTCCTTGCGGTCGCTGTGCCCCGTTATCTCCAGCTTCTCTATCTCCATGTTTATCTGGACAGTCTCGAACTTGTTGCTCTTCTGGAAGTTAATCTCCCGCTCTCCTCGCTGGATTCTTCTTCCAAGGCTTCCCTCGCCCTGGTAACAAGTGAAGATGAGAAAGTTCTTTGGGTTCTCTGCAAGCTGCTTTAGGTATTCTACGCTAGGGCCTCCAACGAGCATACCGCTTGTTGCCAGGATGATGCAGGGCCCCTTATCCTCTATGAGCTCCTGCCTTTCCTGCGAGCTCCCTATTCTTTTGATGTTCTCCCTGAGAAAGGGGTTGTTGTCCTTGTGGAATATCTGCTGGCGCAAGGTGCTGTTAAGGAACTCAGGATAGGCTGTGTGAATAGCTGTAACATCCCACACCATTCCATCAATATATATTGGTATCTTGTCGCTCAGCTTGCCTTCTCGCATGAGCTTGTCAAGCAGCACAATGACTTCCTGGGCTCTTCCGCTTCCTAGCACTGGCATGAGCACTTTTCCTTTTCTTTTTATAGTCTCAATGATGTGCTCGCTTAGCTGCTCATCAGCTTCCCTGCTCGGGGGCATAATGTTATCTTTTCCTCCGTAAGTCGCTTCTATCATTAGTGTTTCCAGCCTTGGGAAGTTAGTGTCTGCAAGGCTTAGCATGTTGGTCTTGGCGTATTTCACGTCTCCTGTGTAAACCATGTTGTGCAAGCCATTGCCTATGTGTATGTGCACCAGGGAGCTTCCTAGCATGTGGCCTGCGTTGTAGAGAGTAATCCTGACGTCAGGGGTTATATCAGTCACTTCCTCGTATTCAAGGCATATGGTGTGCTTCACCATCTCCTTGATATCATCGCTAGTGTATATGGGCTCTTTTGCCTCGTTTCTCTGGATTTTTATCAGGTCTAGTTGGAGCAGGCTCATTATGTCCCTTGTTGGCAGGGTGCAGTAAACAGGTCCCCTATAGCCGAACTTGAAAAGGTAAGGGATAAGGCCCGAGTGGTCGAGGTGGGCGTGGCTGATAATAACTGCATCCAGCTCCTTGATGTTGAACTCAGGTGCTTCAAGGTAAGGATAGGCTTCCTCCTCATTGGCAACGTCTATGCCGCAGTCAAGCAGCACCCTGGACTCTGGAGTCTGGAGGAGGTAGCAGCTCCTGCCTACCTGCCT
>DATEYH010000129.1:0-5939 GCA_035256305.1 Candidatus Nanoarchaeia archaeon | reverse complement strand
TAGCCATCCTTGAAATTCCACAAGGGCTTGAAAAAAGAGAAAAGCTGATAGCAGAGGAAGCTCTCAGGACTAACAAGAACATTAAAACTATACTCAAAAAAGGAAAGCACGAAGGGGTCTTCAGGACTCAGAAGCTGGAGCACCTTGCAGGAGAAAAAACCAAGGAAACAACTTACAAGGAGCACGGTGTGTTCATTAAGCTGGATGTTGAGAAAGTCTACTTCTCGCCAAGGCTAAGCAATGAGAGAAAAAGGATTTACAAACAGGTGAAAAAGGGAGAAGGGGTGCTTGTGATGTTCTCAGGCTGCGCTCCTTACACCTGCGTGACTGCAAAGAACACAGCTGCAAAGAGCGTGACAGGGGTGGAGATTAACCCTGTTGCCCATGATTATGCATTAAAGAACATACTACTAAACAAGCTAAGCAATGCAGAAGCCTTGCAAGGAGATGTGAAAAGCATAGTCCCAAAGCTTGGAAAAAAATATGACCGAATACTCATGCCCTTGCCAAAATCAGCAGCAGACTACCTTGATGTTGCCCTAAAACATGCAAAGAAAAATGCAATAATCCATTTCTATGATTTCCAGAAGGAAGGTGAGGAAAATAAGAGCGTTGAGAAGATAAAAAAAGCCTGCAAAACTGCTAAGAGGAAATGCAGGGTTCTTGATATTGTCAAGTGCGGGCAAGCTTCACCCAGGGAATTCAGGATTTGCGTGGACTTTGAGATATTATAAACATTTAAATAATGCTCTTAATTATTCTATCCTGCGCAATGAAGAAGTGAACACCCACAGAGCGAAAGCAATGATGAACGGAAGTAACTTCTGAGCGCATTTAAATTTCAATAAGTTCTCCAATGACAATCATCAGAGATGAAAATCGCTATTTCTTCCTTTTCCACAATATAAAAACCAGAATTCTTTGATTTAATTGTTAAAGGAAGAAAATAAGTTTTACAATCTTCTATTGAGCTATTTGGTTTAATATGAATAACAAACACGGTCGTATCATTTTTAGCTACCTGAACAGAAAAAGACTCGAAAAGAAAATTAGAATTATTAATCTCAATTAAAAAATAATCATCATGGGCATTATTTGTAATCTCTCCTGTGAATATGGCCGTTTCGTTTTTAGAAATCACATTCTTCACAGGCAATATGGAATACAAAACACTTTGTTCCTCTCTTTCTTCAAACAATTCTTTGTAAAATTCTTCATTATTATTAACTTCATTCTTACAACTACATAAAATTATCATTAGAATGCAAAGAATTAACAATTCGGTGAATAAGTTTACCATAAAGATAGAAGAATTTAATCCTATAAAAATGTTATTATATAGTATTCCTAGCCAAATATCTGCTCGAACTCATCGTTTTCGTCTTCCTTCTTCACCTTGTCAATGGCGCACATAAAGTCGTGATGAGTGACTTTGGTTCTGTTGTTCCTGATGGCAAAGTAGCCTGCTTCTGTGCACACTGCCTTTACCTCTGCTCCTGAGAATCCTTTCATCTTTTTAATGATGGTGTCGATTCTTATGTTCTTGTCAAGGCTCATGGGCTTGGCGTGTATCTTGAATATCTCTCTCAAGCCTTTATCGTCAGGTATCGGCACTTCTATGAGCCTGTCAAGCCTGCCAGGCCTGATGACTGCGGGGTCTAATATGTCTATCCTGTTGGTGCAGCCAATAATCTTAACGCTTCCCAGGGGCTTGAACCCATCAATCTCTGCAAGGAACTGCATAAAGGTTCTCTGCACTTCCCTCTCGCCGCTAGTGCCTAAATCAACTCGTTTTGCAGCAAGGGCATCAAGCTCGTCAATGAAGACTATGCTTGGTGCTTTTTCCTTTGCCAGCTGGAATATCTCCTTGACCAGCTTTGCTCCTTCTCCTATGAACTTCTGGACAAGCTCTGAGCCTACAATCTCTATGAAGGTGCTGTTGGTTGAGTTAGCCACTGCTTTTGCAAGCAAAGTCTTGCCTGTTCCTGGCGAGCCATGAAGAAGTATGCCTTTGGGAGGCTGGATGCCTACTTTCTTGAAGAGCTCAGGATTGTTTAATGGCAGTTCTATTACCTCTTTTATCTCTCGAATCTGAGCCTCGAGTCCTCCTATCTCCCCCCAGCCCACGTTTGGCTTCTCCATTATTACGAATCTTTCAACATTAAAGTACTTTGAAGAAGCCACCTTCTCAATCACAGTGAGGTTTTTCTGCTCAACCAGAACCGTCTCTCCAGGCACAAGGTTTTTTGCTCCGTTAGAAATCTGCACCAGGAACTTGTTGCCGTTTGGAAGGGAGATTATTGCGCCTTTGTCGCTGACATCAACCACATCAGCCAGCATCAGGGCTGGGCTTCTGAATCTTTCAAGCTCTTCCCTTAGCTGTGACAGGGTTTCTCTTAGAAGCCTGTTCTCTTCTTCGAGTTCATTTGAGGAAGTGGTATAATAGAACACTGAACGCTTGATCTCCTCTTTGGCTTGCATACCCTTGCGAAACAATGTTTTGTTTATAAACCTTGCCATTGAGCATAATAGACGACAAAATAATAAGTTTCGACTAATAAAATTTTATTAGAAAAAATAAAAAGTATGAAGTTATACTATTAATTTGCCCTTTTTAAGCATCCAAAACTTCTTTTTACCTTTTACTCCGTAAATGTCCAGCTTCTGCTCTTTTGCATTGATTACAATGTCATAATGATAAACAGTTGCCCTGTCATCCTCAAAGCCAGAGCCAAGGGCAATGTGGATCATGCCTGCAATTTTTTCATTCACAATCAGGTAATTGCATAATTCTGCCTTAGGATTGGTGTTAACAGCGAATTCTCCAATATGATTGAAGTTTGCTTTCTTTAATTTGATGATTTCTTTTGGCAATGACTTGTTTTTTTCCTGCTTCAGCAACACTTGCATTGCTTCTTTCTTCTTCTCATTAATTTTCTTGATGATATCCTTTGGTCCATGAAGAATTTTGTAGCCTTTCTCATCGCACCTTATCACTAACGGGTTTTTTTGGCTCAGGACATAGCTATTGTCAATGCTGATAACAACATCTCCATAGAACACTCCCTTCATCCATTCTGGGGAGAGAAACATTTCTCCTCCCGGAATATTGGCATAAGTGCCTGCCTTTATGCCTTTTTTCAAGGATTTGGGGTCAAACATCTGCCTAACATCAACATCAGAGTTCATAGGCACGACTTTCTCCCTGTTCTTTCTTATTAAACTAACTTCAAGGTTGGTTTTGTTTGAATGCACAATTATCTTGTCTGACTTATTGGCCAGCTTCACAAGAGAGTCATTCTTTCTTTTCATCTCAAGCCAGTCAATATTGCTGCTGCTTATGAAAATATCAATAGGCAAAGTGTCTGTAAATGCAAGCCTACTCCTAGGAGCTCTGTTGTCAAGCTTGGTCTGGGGATACCATGGCAGCTGGTAGATTATTCCTCCTGGAGAATCCCACCTTGACTTCTTATTAGGCGTAGGATAGCCAATTGTTTCTCCAAAGATGTGCTTGCCAGGAAAGCCTTCTCCCTTGATAAAGAAAGCAGCATCATTAGTGTCAAAGCGATTAAGCCTTAAAAGCTTGGATAAAACCTTGAATTTCCTGAAAACAGGCTCATTAATATCCTTCTCAAGTTCGCAGCCAAGAAGGGTGGCAGCTAATTCACTTGTTCTCTCAGACTTCTCAAGCATGGTTTTCTTCGAAGTATAAGCGCTCATAGGCTTTTTCTTTGCATAGCAAGCAACCCACACAGCCCTTGCAATAGCATAAGAGTCCAGATAATCCTCTAATGGATATTTTATATTCCTTGCTCTTAATATTAAGTCAAAGCCAACTCCGACCTTTTCGCTTTTTTTCAGGTTATAAACCTGAGTCCAAATGATCCTTGCAGTTTCCAAGAGCTTTTGCCATTTGTACTTCCTGAACCATTCCTGCCTGAAGCTCAACTTTAGTTTATCATTAACAACAAAACCGTTTCTGCCTGCCTTGATAAAGACCTCTGGCTTCCTGAAAATCTTCCTAATCTCTCCCTTGGCTTTCTTGTCAGCCTCTTTTATGAAGTTATCAAGAGCAATTGTTTTCTTGCTCTTTATTCCCTTACCAAAATCATCAAAGGCTTTCCAGACGTCTGCTAGTGCGTCAAGTGAAGGAGAAGCACCGTCAGTTCCTCTCACATTCATCTCGCAACCAAGATTATGCAAAGCCCTGCTAAGAGGAGCAATAGAGAAGAAAGCCTTGTCATTCTTTGCCTCAAAAACAACAAAAACGCCCTTGTTCCTAAAACTCTGAAGTTGTTGCTCGTAATAGCTAACCGCGTTGTTGAAAGCTTTAAGGTTGTATTTCATGAGGTGGAGAAAATGAATAATTGCTTAATAAAGGTTGCGGTTTTATCCTCAAAACTCAGTGCTTCAGAACAGAATGCTCTTTTCCATCAATAACTACGCTATAAAGCTCTAAGAAATCGCCATTAAACAAGCCTCTTACGGTTATGTAATCCTTGTTCCTGGCTTGAATCTTTTTTCTTAAAATATTATAAAGCTCTTCCTGTTTTTCCCTTGAAGGGCCATTATTTGAGTAAAACTTAATTAAAGGAGGATAGAATCCGACTGTTTGGGTTTTGAAAAAATTGTCATCCTGCTCCGCGAATATCTCTAGTTGGGAAGAAATGTCATAATGAACTAGCGCAGGTCGAACCTTTAGCTCAACGTTTTTGTCAGAATAGGCTGCTATCTGATTCAGAGAAGCGGGAGTGTATTGCACTGGTGGTTTCTGAGGGCCACGTATAATCGCGATGCCCCACGATGAGAAAAAGAATAAGAAGATGCCTGCAAGAACACGATCTGATAAAGATAGTTTAGTTCTGGGTTTGATTTCTGCAACTCCATTCTCTGACATGGACAAGAAGAAGTGAATTTTTACATATAAATGTTTTCATTTAGATTTTATACAAATCATCTTCTTAGTGCTCTTGGTTAGGATTTCTTTTTTGTTTCCATAAAGCAGGACATCATCCTCAATCCTTATTCCAATCCCTGTCTTTTTGTTGTAATAGCCAGGCTCTATTGTGAAGATAGAATTCTTTTGCAGAATATCCTTTGATTTTAATTCCAGGCTTGGCTTCTCATGAATCTCAACGCCAATTCCATGCCCTAAGCCATGCACAAAGTACTTTGCGTCTTCTCCGAAAAGTTTTAATGAGTATTTGTAAAGGCTCTCTGCCTTTAAATTAACTTTTGCCTTGTCAACACATTTCTTCTGGATTTCAAGAACCTTGTTGTAAAGCTCGGTTTCTTTTTTGCCAGGCTTTCCTAAATAAAGAGTCCTTGTCATGTCTGACATATAACCCTTGTACTTAACGCCAAAGTCAAGTATGAGAAAGCCTTTCTTTAGCCTGGACTTGGCTTCATGATGTGCCACTATGGCATTAGCAGCATTAGCAACTATAGGCTCAAAAGAGAGTTCTGCGCCTGCCTCCAAAGCCTTTATTTTCATGAACTTGACAACATCTGCTTCTGTCCTGAACCTGAAATTAGTTATTATACCTTTGAAAATGCTGTCAGTAATCCTGCAAGCCTTCCTTATCCTGCTGACCTCCTCTTTGACTTTAGTCTGCCTTAGCTCTTCCAAGAATTTGCTAGCATCTTTTACCCCGAAATGTTTTCTAAGGAATGCTTTTTGCCTGACGTACAGGTTGGAATAATCTGACCCGACTCTTTTTATCTTATTTTTCTTGATAAAAGCCTCAAATTCCTTTTTAAAATTCTTCCACTGCACTGTCTTAAAGCCAGGGAACCTAGGTGCATAAAGAGGAGAAACAAACAAGTAATTAGCCTTCTTACTTAAGAGGATTAGTCCGTTCTCATAATCTCCCTGGACAAAATACCTGAAGCCAGGATTTTTTTTGAACAGCACAATGGCATCGAGCTTTTCCTTTTTC
>DATEYH010000128.1:0-13251 GCA_035256305.1 Candidatus Nanoarchaeia archaeon | reverse complement strand
CCTGGCCTGGGTGAGTGTAATGGTTCTTGGAATAATCATGATGCTTGCTGACAAAATAAGAAAAGAGCAAATCATCCCTATCTTACTAATAGTCGCAGGGCTGCTGGGCAATCTCATTGACAGGGCTTTCAGGGGATTTGTCATAGACTTTGTAGACTTCAAGTTCTGGCCTGTCTTCAATCTTGCAGATTCACTTGTTTGCATAGGGGTGATATGGCTGGGCATAGTTATTCTTGCAAAGGATTTTAAGATTTCTAAGAAAAAAAAGAGAAGAACAAGTGATTAATTAAACAGAGCCGCATTCTGCCAAAGTAAGGACTGCCGGATTAAGATTTTTTATTTCCTCGTATAAACGTAACAGATGCCCTAACCCTACAAATGCCACGAGGCTTCCCTGATTTTTCTGTGATAACGCTCTTATCTTTTTTCCCATGTACTTCTCTCGTTCCGGATCATAAACTGCTTGAGAATAAGCATCTCCGCCGTTTTCTTGAACATCTTTCCTTATTTCTTCGAAGGTTTCACTGAGTTTTTCTTTCTCATAATCTACCGCTATTGTTTTCCTGAGAATCTCAAGCCAATTGTCAAAGCCAGAGCTCAATATTTCTAGAATGTATTTCTTCTCAAGCGAATCTAGTTCTGCAGTCATTGCTTTGATTCCTTCAACGCGGTCTATTTCGTATGTCTCTCCTATCTCATTTGTATTTTCACGGGGTAAATCTATGTAGTACAACTCTGATTCGAGGCGTGTTTGAGCGTATTGTTTAGGAATGCATACCAAATATACTGGGATTTGTTTCTCTATTAAGTGAGTAGTGACTCTATCAAGAGCCATTTGTTCTGGGTTTAAATCAAGCCCTAGCAATTCGTAGGTTTCTTTTTGAGCTTCCTCGAAATATTCTTTATTTTCTATATAATCTTGCTCTAATTTTTTAAGATCATACTTGCTTTGGTTAATAATCTCTTCTAAAGAAGGATAATGATCTGGTAAATTAGTGTTTGCATCCCTGATATGATCCCATTCGATAGCTATTATTTTCGGTTTAGTTTTATCAAGAAAATAACTCATTCTGTCCGCGCCATCAATATCTTGGTGATGAAGCCCTATAAGATAAATGTTACTACTCATATTTAGTAACATAATCGGTTTGTATTTATATATTTTTCGATGAGGATTCTCTCAACGCCCGATCATAGAGGGTTTTTAACCCGGAATGCTCATAATAAAGTGATGATTCAAAAAGAAAGAGGGTGTATATTCTGGAGTAAAAGAAGAATAATCTTACTTTATCATTGGATTTTTTTATTCTGGCGCATTCTTCTAGCTCATAAAGCATCCTCCACGGGCCTGGTTTATGAGATTTATAATATTCCTTAAATTTCTTGAGCAAATCCTCTTTTTCCTCAACCTTCCCTTCCAAGCTTTCTTGTGGTTCATCCATTCTAAAGCATTAGAAAGCATACTGTTTAATATAACCTCCTGCTCTTTTTCCGTAAAATTTTTACTAAAACCGAAAGAATTTCAGAAATAAACATAAATAATTAATTGGTCGCAGAAGCCAAAAAAACTTTAGAACTCATCCAGCTCTTCCAGTTTGCCTAGGTGGCCATTTCGCCTAAGCCACTGCACTTGGATTGGCCTGTATTTATACACTATGTCTCCTTTCTCATCCCCTCCAAACTCCCAGGGCTCTACAAGAACAACATCACCTTCTCTTACCCAAAGCTTCCTCTTAAGCCTGCCAGGAATCCTGCATATGCGAGTCTTGCCGTCAAGGCATCTTACCTCGCACCTGCTTCCTCCAAGCCGCCTGTCAAGTATTCCAAAAACCTCATTGTTGCGGGGAAGCCTGACTCTGATTATTTCTTCTCCTTCTTGTCCTTCTGGCAAATCACTCATTAAGCATTAAGAACAGGTTAAGGGTTTATATATGTTGCTGTTCAAGAAAAACTAGTGAGCCAGGCTAGTGCAGGCATAAAAAAATTTAAATATTAAATCTTATTACATAACAATAGAGCATTTATTCATTTGAGTTGGCTGCCTTTGCCCTTTAATTTTCATGGATATCACAGACCAAGAGGATACAGAAGAAATTTCTGAAGCGCCTGCGCCGAAGAAGAACCCTGTATGCATAATATGCGGGGCAAAGGCAGAGTTCTGCATACGCGGAGTTCCAAAAGACGCTTATTGCAGGGAGTGCGCTGAGGAGTGCTTTGGGATTGATGCCCTTGACAAGCTGTGATGAGAAAGATTAACTCATATAAAAGGCACTTCTCTTTCTGATTTTATTCCGTAAACAAAGAGGTAGTCCCACAGCAAGCCATGTTTCTTTTCTATCTTCACAGAAAAGCCTGCTTCCCTGAAAACCTTCTTAAGATTCTCAATGTTGGATATCCACTCTGCATCCGGAAGGAACCTGAAATAATTGACATACTCCACAAAGCATATCCTTCCTCCGTTAGGCAATAAGCGGTTCATCTCCTTAAGTATCTTCTGCACATCCTGCATATAGCCCATCATCCCGACGCTAAAGACAATATCAACATTCTCGACTGAGGGGTGGATTCGGTTCACCTGGTGCTCGTCATGAATAACTGTGACATGGCTTATCTTTCTTTTAAGAAGCCTCTTAGAAAGGAGATTGACGTTCCTCCTGCTAAGGTCAGTGGCGTATATCCTTCCCTTAGGCCCTACTGCCTTTGCAAGGTGCAAGGTTAAGGTGCCTACTCCTGACCCATATTCAAGCACTGACCTGCCCTCTAAATCCCTGAACAAGCCCATTATTTCTCTCCTTAGCTTCCTAGGCAGCAGAAGGTCCTCCATCCACAGGTTGAGGTGAGCAAGGTAATTGGTGAATCTTACAATCGCATCAGGGTTGTGAAAAAATACCAACAAGAGATAGATAGGTATGCCAAAGAATACCAGGGAGATTATTATCCTGAAGAGGTTGTATGCTTCTGGGACTGTGTAAATCCAAGCAAATATGACCCCGAAGTAGAGGAGCGAAATCAGCACTGGCCCTAGCATTCCGAAAGGAACCTTGAAAGTTCTCTTAACATGTCTTAGCCTGACGCGCAGAATAGTGACTGACAACAGCACTGCGATGTACATGATAAGGGCAAGGGGCACGAACATGCTCAGCAAGACCTTGTACTTTCCAAAGCCAAGAATAATAATGATGGCTGACACTATAGTCTGGAAGATGATTGCCTTGTAAGGGGTTTTCGTCTTATTGTGAATGGCTGCTAGCTGGGCTATGAATAATTTGTCACGCGCCATTGCAAGCAGAAGCCTTGGCATTGAAATAACTCCTCCTGCTGCTGAGCCTATAAGAGCAAGCACTATGCCTATTCCTATTATTTGATTCCAGCCGCTGCCCAGGACAATGTTCGTCAAATCAGTGAGGTAGGTGGAGGAGCCGACAAGGCTCTGCCAAGGGATAACTCCTAAGGAAACAACAGCCACACCTAAGCCTAAGAAACCTGTTATCAGGGTTGCTATGATTAATGACTTAGGAATTGTTTTCTCAGGCTCCTTAGTTTCTTCTGCAAGGAAGGAAGCCTGCTCCCAGCCCATCAATGATTCAAGCATGAAAAATAATGCTACAAAAATAAAGATGGGCGGCGAGGAAAAGAACGGCTGGAGATTAGCAGGGTTAAAGTGAAATATTCCTGGAACAATTATTAAGAGTAAGAGCGCAATAGAAACTGTTGCAAAAAATATGAGCACTGCTGCGCTCGTATCCAAGCCAAGGAAAGCAACAAAGTTAAGAACAAGAATAATGCCTATCGCAATAAGAATTTCATAATTCAAGCCTATATCCGGTGGGAGCAGGTATTCAAGAGCAGCCACTATAAGAACCGTGGTGCTTATATTGGCCGTTATCCAGGTAATCCAGCCAATAATAAAGGACATGAACCTGCCATAAGCATGCTTTGAGAATTCGTAAACCCCACCTGCCTTGGGAAACAAGACTATTAACTCGCCAAAGCATGCAGCAACATAAACACTTATAGCTACAAGAATAATCCAAGCTAGGATAACAGCATTGCCAGCATAACCTGCTCCTATGGCTGTGCCAAAGAACATGCCTGTGCCTACCATGGCTGTAATAGTAAGGGCAACAATGGTCCAGAAGCCTGCGCTCCTCTTAAGTTCTGCCATAACAGCCACAATGCAACAGCATGTTTATAAATAATTCGGAACAATTAGGGAGTGATTAAAGCAAACATTAAAAAGAAGGTCCTGTTTCTCATTTCACATGAAAATCCTTTTCATAGAAGCAAGGCACAAGGTAAAGTTTGAGCTTCCTGATGAGCTAATCAAGCAGTTGCCTGGAAGGATAGCATTGTTCACCACAGTGCAATTCATGAGCAGCCTTGAGGTTGCAAAGAAAAAGCTGGAAGAGAATGGCAAGAAAGTGCTA
Organism: Candidatus Nanoarchaeia archaeon; assembly: GCA_035256305.1. Lineage (GTDB taxonomy): Archaea > Nanobdellota > Nanobdellia > Woesearchaeales > SM23-78 > SM23-78. Next base: position 8,824 of record DATEYH010000128.1, on the reverse strand, counting down.
TTGCTAAAGGCAGAGCACACCCTGTACCATGGCCAGCTCCTGGGCTGCAGCATAAAGAAGTTCAACGGTGATTTTGACGCATTCCTTTATATTGGCGATGGGTTATTCCACCCAAAGGCCTTAATGCTAAAGAACACTAAGCCAGTGTTTGTGTTCGACCCTTTCTCCAGGCAGTTCTTGAAGCTGAGCGAAAATAGCGTTGCAGAGATGAAAAGAAAAAGCCAAGCATCCTTGAGCAAGTTCCTGCACAGCAAAGAAATCGGAGTGCTGATAAGCACCAAGCCAGGGCAGATGCAAATAAAAAAGGCTTATGATTTGGAAAAAAAGTTTCCTGACAAGAACTTCCACTTCCTGTTATTTGATACCATAGATTTCGCAGAGCTTGAGAACTTTCCCTTTATTCAATGCTTTGCTAACACAGCCTGTCCGCGGATTAGTTATGATGAAGCTGAGAAGATAGGTAAGGCTGTGATTAATGTTGAAGATTTATCTTAAGTTTATCTTGAGGCATCAGCCTGTCTTTCAAGCTCGAACTTCTTAGAAATTGCTAGTGACTCAGCAGACATGTTATAAGCAGAAATTATCTCCTTGGCAAGCGCTTCGACCTCGCTAATTCTGCTGTTGAATGACTTGTGGTATGCTCCTTGGGTGAAGAGCTTTAGAGTTGCATCAACCCTTCGTTGCGGGCTCATTTCAACAGCTTTGGGATAACGGGCTCCTCCGTATTCAATGGTTATTATCTCTTCTCTTGGAGCAGCGTTCTCAATCGCTTTCACAAGGACTTCCACAGGGTTCTTCTTGGTTCTCTGCTCAATCAGGTTCAAGGCTTTCTCCACTATGTTGGCAGCACTGACACCTTTGCCTGTTATGTGGCCGCTGGACTTATAATGCTTCTTACCCTTGTGGCCAGGGTTCATCACTCTGTTGATAAGCCTCTCAACTATGAATAGCTTTGACTTGTGGAACTTGTTGCCAGCATACCTTGCTCCTGTCTTTGGAACAATAACTGGATTAACATTAATGTACCTTACAAGACCAGGGTCCTGCACTTTTATGCCTGAGCAGTCCCATTTATTGAATGCTAACACTTGCGTCATGATTGTTGAGGAGAAAAGAGGGATGTTTATAAAGATTTCTAAAGCTTTTGCTTTAGAACTAGCGAGCAAACTCGCTAATTACTGTTTATTTCCTCTTATTATTTTCGCAAACCTTTATATATTACGCCTATTTTCAAGGTTGTCAAATGCCTAGGAAAAAAAGCGAGGAAAAAATTAGCGAAGAAAAGCCAGAAGCAATTGAAGCTCCTTTGAAGAAGAAGAGAGGCAGACCTAAGAAAGCAGTAGCAGAAGTAAAAGAAGCAGAGGTTAAAGAGGAGAAGGTTAAGAAAGAAAAGATTAAGCATGAGTTGAGCGCAGGCGCTAAAGAGGAGAAAGAAGCAAGCAAGCAAAAGCTTGCTGCCCCAGAAAAGGTCAGTTTTTCTGAAGTCGAGGAATATGTGCAGCCTGTACTTAACATTGGCTTGGTCGGGCATGTTGATCATGGAAAAACCACGCTCACAGAAAGATTGACTGGCAAGTGGACTGACACTCATTCTGAAGAAATTAAGAGAGGAATTACAATAAGACTAGGCTATGCTGATGCTGCTTTCAGGAAATGCCCTTTGTGCAAAGGAGTGGAGGCTTACACAACCAAACCTGTTTGTGAGAAGCATAATGTTCCTACAAAATTCCTGAGAAAAGTCAGCTTTGTGGATGCCCCTGGCCATGAGAGCCTCATGGCTACCATGCTTAGCGGAGCAACAATAATGGATGGCGCTTTGCTATTGATAGCAGCTAACGAGCCCTGCCCCCAACCCCAGACAAGAGAGCACCTGGTGGCTTTGAAGATTGCAGGAATCAAGCATGTTGTTATTGTGCAGAACAAGGTGGACTTGGTGCCTAAGGAGAGAATAATGAAGAATTATCATGAGATTAAGAGCTTCCTGAAAGGAACAGAATACGAGGATGCTCCTATCATTCCAATCAGCGCCCAGCACGGTGCAAACGTGGATGCCTTGATTGCAGCTATTGAAGAGCGCATACCTACGCCTGTTCGCGACCCAAAAGCCAATCCTTTGCTGGTTATTGCGAGGAGCTTTGATATTAACAGGCCAGGCATTGCTCCTGAGAAGATGAAAGGAGGAATCCTTGGCGGAGCAATCATCAGGGGAAGATTGAGAGTCGGCGATAGGATTGAAATCAGGCCTGGCAGGGTGGTTGAGGAGATGAACAAGACAGTTGCCAAATCCTTGTACACCACTATTGTCAGCGCCATGACTGGCAGTATTAGCGTGGATGAGCTAGGCCCAGGAGGGAGCGTTGCCATACAGACTTCCCTAGACCCGGCTATTGTGCACTCTGACAGCTTAACAGGCAATCTTGTTGGCTATCCTGAGAAGCTTCCTAAGGTGTGGTACAGCATGGCTTTGGAAGTGCATCTTCTTGAAAGAGTGGTTGGCAGCCAGGAAGAACTGGCTGTGGAGCCCATAAAGATGAACGAGGCCTTGCTTCTCAATGTTAATGGCGAGAAGAGCATAGGCTTTGTTTATGAGCTTGGGAAGAATGTTGTGAAGTGCAAGCTGAAGCTGCCTCTCTGCGCAGATTTAACAGATAAGATGACTATCTCCAGGAAGGTAGGCACTAGGTTCAGGCTCATAGGCTATGCAACGATTAAGGAATGACTGATGGAATAGGAAAGGACTGTGCAAAAAAAGAGGCCCAAGTAGAATTACATATGCATCCGAATTTTAAGGCTTATGGTTTGGAAGACATAATCCAAGTCATGGCTGAAAATAATTTAGATATGATCGCATTAGAGTATCTTAATCAACCTGTTTTCCACGAGGTTCAAAATTATTTGCCGCATCTAAGAAATAAAGGTTATATCGTCGATACAGACAGCACAGTAATGAGGATTGAAAAAGAAGGTAATCGTTTTTATATATTAAGAGCAATAGAATTGTGGACTAGAGAAGACTTTCATATCTTAACAATTGGTTCTGACAATACAAAGCCATATCAATCCATAAGAAAGATGATTGACTCGGCTGTTCCGGATTCATTAGTCATATTTGATCATCCGTTTATAGATAATCATAAGGTATACCAAGCCATTGGTAAAACAAAGGAACGTGAGCTTAATAATATTTGTAAAGAATATCATCAAAATATTGCTCTGGAATGGAATGGCTACTGCTTGGATGCATTCTGGCAGTTAAAAAAAATTCTTGGGGGCAAGCACGTTAACGATGAGGTAATAAAACTATCAAGCGATTTATTCAAGAGGGGTTATGATGTGCCTGTAGTCACTGATACAGATTTACATGCTAGGAGTTTGCATGCTTTGAAGGTGGTTGGAACTGGGAGAATAAGGACCGAGCTTAATCTAGATTCGGGCCGGAAGATTATCAGTTCCCTAAAAGAAAACATTTTTTCTCACAGATATGAAAATACTTATCGGACAGTATCCTTTGCCCATTTTGCGCTTTACTTCGCCATGCCTTATTTCTTTCCAAAATGGTTTGAAAGGCCAAGAGGCTGACTATTTTATCGTAATCTTTAAATACTTTATTACAATTACCACTTTCGAGGGGGGATGAGAATGAAGCTTAGTAAAATCATGCTATTAGTTCTGTTCGGGTTGTTATTCTCACTGATAGGAGCAATTAGCGTTTCAGCGCAATGGTATTCTCAGCAGTATTACCAGTCTGGCTGTTACAATTCATATTATTGCAGCCGCCCATATAACTATAACTACAACTCTTACTACAGGCCTTACTATTACTCAACATATAATACATATAATTATATGCGGAACTATATGCAGCCTGTTTATTACGGGCCATGGTACAACTTTGGCTGGTATATGCCATCATACTATTATTACAGGTACTATCCTATGAACTATAACTACTATTATCAACCTTATAATAATTACCAGCCTTATAATCGTTGGTGGTTCTAGGCTTAGGCTAAGAAAAACTTTATAAACCAGGCTTTTTCTCTTCTTATTTGTTGATGGATGAACCGGTCTAATCGGCTTGTTCATGCTGGAAGCACTAAGACGAATTCTTATTGTTTCCGATAATAAAAAGAAGACTAAAAAATCGCCTTTGACAGCCCGTGGGGCGCAACCCCAGTCAAAGCCACCAAGCACTACGACAAGTCGTAGGTGCTGTGGCTGGTGGCGGCGATTTTTTTAAAATTTAAGGAGGAATTACCATGGCACGCATGCATTCAGGGGCAAGAGGTAAAAGCAGAAGCACTAAGCCTAGCAAGAAGGTTGCTCCTAGCTGGCTTAAGTACAAGTCAAAGGAAGTTGAGCTGTTGATAACCAAGTACGCAAAGGAAGGCAAGAACCCTTCGCAGATAGGGATTTATCTCAGGGACGAATACGGCATCCCTGATGCCAAGACAATAACCGGGAAGAGCATTACAAAGATCCTCAAGGAAAAAAGCCTTTTAAAGGAAATTCCTGAAGACCTGATGGCTCTCATAAGAAAAGCAGTTCTCGTAAGGAAGCATCTCGAGAGTAACAAGCATGACATGAGCGCTAAAACAGGGCTAATCCTTACAGAGTCAAAGATTAAGAGGCTTACCAAGTATTATAAGAGAACAGGAAAAATGCCTTTGGAATGGAAGTATGATCCTAAAAAGATCAAGCTGGTTGTGGAGTAAGCATGAATCCTGGAAATCTTGAGCTCTTCAGCTCTGCTCTTGACAAGGCTGCTGAGGAGTTCAAAAAAATTGAGAAATCCAAGAGTGTAAAACTGGTTAGCAACCTTGACGCTGATGGGATAAGCGCTGCCAGCATCATGGTACGAACCCTTGAAAGAATGAACTTGGCTTACTCAACCACCATCCTGCACCAGCTCAAGGATGAGGATGCAAAAGAGCTTGCAGCACAAGATTTTGAATATTATGTCTTCTGCGACCTTGGCTCTGGCCAGTTAACGGCGCTTAACAAGTATTTTAGTAAGAAAAAAGTTTTTGTGCTCGACCACCATGAGGTACAAGGAAAGCCAGAAAGCCATATCATTCATATTAATCCTCATGATTATGGCTTTGACGGCTCATCGGAGGTTAGCGCTGCAGGCGTGTGCTTTTTCTTTGCAAAAGCAATCAATGAGGAGAACCAGGATTTGGCGCACCTTGCTATTATCGGAGCAATCGGTGATGTGCAGGAAAAGAAAGGCTTTGTTGGATTGAACAAGAACATTCTCGAGGCTGCTGTTAAGCAGGGAAAAATCAGGGTAGAGACCGGGCTAAGGCTTTTCGGACTGCAGACAAGACCGCTTCACAAGCTCCTGGAATACAGCTCAGACATAGGCATCCCTGGCGTGACAGGCAGTGAGTCAGGAGCAGTCCAGTTCTTGAAAAGGCTAGGGGTTGAGCCTGCTTATAATAATGGCAAGTGGAAGAACTTTAGTGAGCTAACAGTGGATGAGCAGAGGAAAATTGCTGCAGGCATTATCATGAAAAGGCAGAGCGCCGGGCTCAAGAATCCTGAGGACATATTTACAAATATTTACCTCCTTGAGGGTGAGAAGCCAGGGCATTTCAGGGACGCAAAGGAATTCTCAACCCTGCTTAATTCCTGCGGAAGGCTGGGAAATGCTTCACTAGGCATTGGAGCCTGTCTCGGAGATAAAAAGCAGAGGGAGAAAGCAGTTAGCAGCTTGTTTGATTACAAGAAGGAAATCGTCGCTTCAATGAACTGGTACAAGGAGCATGCCTCTAATGATAAATCAGACAGGATCATCAAAGGCAATAACTATCTAATCATCAATGCCAAGAATAACGTTCTCTCAACAATGATAGGAACAATTGCCAGCATGATCTCCAAAAACAATGAGATGAATGACAACATCTTTGTGCTGAGCATGGCTCGTAACCCTGATAATACCACCAAGGTCTCTCTCAGGATTACCGGCGATCCCGAGGGTGTTGATTTGAAAAGCATTATTTCCGAGCTTGTTGAACTGGTTGGGGGAGAGGCTGGCGGTCACCAGCACGCTGCAGGCGCGATTATTGACACTGAGAGAGAGGAGAAATTCATTGAGGAAGCCAAGGCATTGTTTGAAAACCTTAAACTAATAAAGTAACTACTTCTAAGTGACTACAAAAACGAAAGATTTATAAAGAACAGATACTATTATAAAGAAAAAGCCTATAAAGGAGGTGTTTTATGTACGGAAAAACAATAGCCATACCGGAACTGGGGATTGAGTCATATTTTATTTCTAATGACTTGGAAATCGGTTGCTGTAGCAAAGACAAGTACCAGGGAGTTCTTGTTGATGGAAAACACTATCTTATTGACCGTGAAGATGTGCATGAAGGCACTCCCAAAGGCGATCTTCTAATACCACGCGCTGCTTACGAACTTTACAAGGTAGTGGGCTCTAAAGGAAAGGTCAGGGACGTAGTGGAGCCTTCAGTGCTTGAGAAAATTGCTCTGGCAATTGAGTCTGAGCCGTTTGAGGGAGAATCAACCCATTACGCACAGACTACACACTAATTTTTCCTTTTTGTTTGTTTTATTGCTTTTATAACTACTATTTAGTGGTTAAAAAATCGAAAGATTTATAAAGGATAAATACCATCTAAGAAGATGTTGGGGGACAAGAATAAGATGTTCAAAAAGATACTATTGCTAATCTGCGTATTCCTTCTGGGAGTTGTAGCCACAAACATATACTCCTACTACGCATCTGCACAGAATGACCTGCAGCTTCCTGAAAACAATGGTGAAGGAGGCTATGAATACCAGACAGAAAACGTGCTTAGCAGGGCCATCAGCATACTTAATGAAAAAGGAAACGAGATAGCCTCACCACTTGACAGGATACTGGAAGATGAAATCCTAGTAACTAATGAAAAGGTTGTTCTTAACATCCAAGGAGCAGAATGGGCTAGCTTCACAGACACCAACTCAATGGACCCTGTTATTGATGCAGGAGCCCACGCAATAGAGATAATCCCAAAATCAGAAGATGAGATTGGTGTTGGGGATATTGTAGCTTATGAGTCAGAATACGCAGAAGGCAGCATAATCCACCGTGTCGTGTACAAGGGACAAGACGAGAAAGGCACCTACTTTGTCATGAAAGGCGACAACAACCCTGTAAGTGACCCTGGCAAGGTAAGGTTTGAGCAGATAAAAAGAGTGGTTGTTGCGATAATTTATTAAGCCAAAGGTTCAAAAGAGGTTGTGAGATGCTAGAAAGCCAAGAACAAGGAGACCTGGAATACCGCTTGATGAAGATTAAGACTGAGCTTCCAGGAATAAATGGCGGCTCTAATAGTCGTGCCTATGGTAGAAGAAAGGATTCTATAATCAAAACCAGCGTTATGACGAATCACTCCAACATTATTGAGAAAAGCAAGGAGTATAAACTTATAGGCATAAACCTTGATGAATCTGCTTTTGAAGAACCTCTTAACACGAATACTTTCTGCTGGAGGCTATATAATTCATTCGAGTCATTCTATAACCTCAAGACAAACAAAAAGAATTATATGAAAATAGACGGCCCTGACCTCCGCCCTCAGAGAATAGGAATGCCTTATGAAAAGCCACAAATAATAATGGGAGTAAACCCAAAAGCAAAGCACATGTACTTTGCCTGTGATAAGGCTGACGATCAATCTGAGAAAATAATTAATGAGTTCATTGGGCTGCTGAAAGGCAATTATGATGGCTGAAAACAATCTGCAAAAAGTTCTGGAAATCCTTGTAGTAGATGATGATTTAAGCGTGCTTAAGACAAATGAGCGCTTGGTAGGATTACTCCTAAAAGGAAAGAATTATAATGTTGAAACTGCGCATGACGGCTCTGAAGCCCTTGATAAGGTAGTCTCAAAAAAGGGAGGCTATGATTTAATAATCACGGATGTAAGGATGCCTAAGAAAAGCGGGATTGAGTTCTACCAGGAGCTCAAAGCAATTTATCCAGAACAGCAGGAAAGAGTGGTTTTTGTGACAGCCACTCCTGAAGACCTCAGGGAAAAGCTAGTCACAAATAAGGAAAAAGGAGCAAGCCAAGAGAGTACTCTGCCTCAAATCCTGACCAAGCCATTCCACCTTGATGAATTAAAACAAGTGATTTCTAAGTATATCAAATAACTTTTTATACTCTTGTTTATTCTCCTCTTTTCATGGATAGGGAAACCTTTGATTCTTATGTAAAAGCAGGCAGGATAGCTGCAAAGGCAAGGGACTATGGCGCAGGACTAATAAAGGTAGGCGCCTCGCTCCTTGAAGTCACAGACAAGATTGAGAAGAGAATCATAGAGCTCGGAGGAGGGTTTGCTTTTCCTCCGCAGATAAGCCTTAATGACATTGCCGCCCACTATTATCCTTCTGACGATGACAAGACAATCTTCAAGGAAGGAGATGTTGTAAAGCTGGACGTGGGAGTGCATATTAACGGCTTTGTTGGTGACACAGCAATCACAGTTGTTCTTGGAAATGATGCAAAGCTAAAGCTGCTTGCAGAGGCAAGCAGGGAAGCGCTTAACTCTGCGCTGAGAATAATAAAGCCGGGCGTAACAATTAGCGAGATAGGAAGAACTATCCACAACGAGATTACTAAGCGCGGGTTTGCGCCTATCAGGAACTTGTCAGGCCATGGCTTGGACAAGTTTGTTATCCACGATAGCCCGAGCATTCCTAACTTTGACACAGGCAGCCAGGAAAAACTAAAACAAGACCAGGTCATAGCTGTTGAGCCTTTTGCAAGCACAGGAGCAGGCATAATCTATGAGAGCAGCAACCCAACATT
>DATEYH010000127.1:0-7156 GCA_035256305.1 Candidatus Nanoarchaeia archaeon | reverse complement strand
AAGGCTATGGCTCAAAGAGTATAATGCTGGATGCAGAGGAAGGAAGAGACATTGCACTTACGACCCAGTCAATAGACAGGGTAAGAGAGCTGGCAGCGACTGCAAAGAAATATGACATTAACAAAATCTACACCAGGAATGATGACTGGGAATGGATTGAGGGAGTTGACAGTATTGGCGCAATGCAGGACATTAACAGTGATGCTGAGCAGGTAATCGTGTCAATAACCCAGACAGGATTTGCAGCAGGAAACAATGCGATATCCAACACAATAATCTTTGGAAAGGAAGGAGTGAACAGCCAGAGCATACAGCTAGTGCCTGGAGATTATGAAGTAACAGCAACCCTCATAGACCATAACGGGATAATAATACCTGGGAACTGCTCAAGAGTGTGCACAACTAATGTTGTTGTGTGCTTTGATTACACTTACTATCCTAATGATAACGTGGAAATGAAGCCAGCGCCCTGGGGAGGAGCAGAGATTAAGCCAGAAACAACAGGCTTGTTCAGGATTACATCAGAGCAGCTTGACGCCAGCCAAGGAATAGAGTTCAGGGTGATAAAGCTGCCTAACCTCCAGTACAGCAGCCCGCCAGGAGGATGCATCGAGCAATTAGAAGAGATGAACAAGATAGCAGATTACTCAACAAAGTACAAGGACAGCATAATGCCGGTATTCAATTAATGAGGAATTACTAAATGGTTGACCAGCTTTTGAAATACGTCGAGGAGCAGCTAGCCAAGGGCTACAAGCCTGAGAATATTAAGACTACTCTTATCAGGCAAGGATACAGCCCTGCTCTTGTGGACGGAGTTGTCGAATCTGTGAGCAGGCAGCCTGTTACTCCACCAAGTGCGCAAACAGGAGTTAGCCATGAGAAAACAGCTTTCTCAAAAATAATCCTAGTCATAGGATTCCTTGCCATTGTAGTGCTGGGCGTTGTTTTCCTGCCTGGATTGCTCAAGCCAAAGCAAGCCTTGCTTGACGTCACAGCTACGCCTGACAAGCTCGTCTACGCGCCAGGAGAAAGGATGGGCTTCACCCTTGAGATATTAAACATGGGCTCAAAAGATACTTTTGACATAAGCCTTGTTTACAGGATTCTTGACAAGAACGACAATCTCATGCTTAACCAGGAGAGAAGCCTTGCCATCAGCACCACGAATAGCCAGTACATAAGCTTTGACCTGCCCTCAACCATAAAGCCAGGGGATTATAACCTTAAAGTTTTTGCTAACTACGGAGAAGGCAAGGTAGCTACTTCATCATTCTCATTCGGAATAGAGGAGGCAACTGTTCCTGTGACTCCTGCCGCCCAGTCATGCAAGGACAAGATTAAGAACCAGGACGAGCTAGGGCCTGACTGCGGAGGAATCTGCGGAGGCTACTGGTATGATGGGAGCTGCCACTCAGCGCCAAAGCCAGTGAGTTCTCTGCCTAGCTGTAATGACGGGACCCAGAACCAGGATGAGGCAGGAATTGATTGTGGCGGCGTTTGCGGAGGCTACTGGTATGATAACTCCTGCCACAGCACTCCCGAGACTGCTCCTCCTACTCTCCAGCCGAGCTTTGCAAAGCAGATGATGGAGATAAGCCAATTAGCCAAGACTAATCCTGAAGGAGCAAAGAGCAAGTGCTTGGAGTTCACAAAAACAGAAGAGAAAGACATCTGCCTGAAGACAGTTGCTGACAAAAGCAGTAAGTCAGAATACTGCGAACTCATAACAGACAGCACTGAAAAAGACAATTGCTATGTGCCCTTCTTCCTTAACGGCGACTACAGTGTTTGCGACAAGATAACTGACCCTGATGTCAAGAACTCCTGCGATACTCTCAAGGAGATTGACCTGATAAAGCAAGCCCAGGGCCAGACAGGCTAAAGCCTTATTTTTTTTCTTAGATATTAAGCGAAAGATTTAAATCGTAGAGTAGTAATTCCAGAATAATAAAACATAATAAAAACAGACAAAAGCAAAACAAAGGTGATAATCATGGATGAAGAGAAAAAGAAGATTTCGTTAATTGATGATGACATGGGAAAGCACCCTGACAAGTTTTACAACCTTAAATCATTGCTTGAGGAAGAGGCTGGTTTCAAGGGAAAGCCTGTTGGCTCGATAGAGGACAAGCTCAAGCTGTTTGAGCACTACCACAATCCAGAGCACAAGTTTGCAGAGCGCTTCCAGAGAGGCATAGATATCCTGGTAAGGGGAGGCCACCCTACGCATGAGAAGGGAGCTAAGTACCATGCCCTGAATGAGCTTTACAAGATACTTGACAAGGACACTGCAAAGCTGGAAAGAGAAGAGGATGTCAGGAAAGTCCTAACTCCTTTCATGGATGAGTTCTTAAGGCACACAACTTATGAGCACTGGAAGGAATTAGAGGACGACCTTAAGAAGGGAAAAGCAGACGGCAGCAAGTATACTGACGAGGAGATTTTCAACCTGAAAGCCACTCTCTTCGACAGGATGATTGCGGCAGGAGCAGGCATGGGGCGAGGGCAGAAGGTTAAGAGCATACACGAGGCAATGGCTGAAATGAGAGGCAAACAAAGGGTTGAGATCGAGGAATTCATTGACGAGCTAAGCAATCATACAGTGGCAGGCTATGCTGGCCACATGCACAACCGTTTAATGAACAACTACTTCAGGCTGGAAGACTCTCCCGCAATCAAGAAATACTTTGTGGGTGAGCTTGAAAAGAGAGGATTGCAGCCCAAGGAGACTATTGCGCACCTTGATCACAATCAGCTTTTAGATAAGTATGGGAAATTACTTAGTAAGGAAGCTGAGGAAGAGTATGTGCCCTTGAAGAAAGAAGGCAAGTAAAGCCTTCTATTTTTTTCTTTTTTTTCTTTTATTATTTTCTATTTCTATCCCCCTAATCATAATCTTTATAAACCATCTTCTACTCTCATATCCTCGTAAATAATATTTCATAATTTACTATAAGGGGAGGTTTTTCTTGGCAAACAAAAAACAAAGTTTTTTGGTGCCTCCAAAAATCACAAGAGGTGATTTTTGATGGCGAAAAAGATGAAGGCAGGCAAGATTGAGGCTGTTGATAAGAAGGAAGAGGCAGATAAGAAAGCATACCTCCCTGAGAGTGGGCTTGAGAAGAAGGAAAACGCCTTGACAGCAGAGCTTGACAGGATGGCTGAGCAGATTCCTGACGAGGCAAAGAAGAAGCTGGAGGCAATTAAGGACAAGCTCGAAACTTTCAAGAACAAGCTAATCTCCAAGTTCGAGGGCTACATAATGGCTGTTGCCCTCCTGCCGCCTGACAAGGAGGATGAGAAGAAGGAAAAAATCAATGTCCTGATACTGGTTGATGACTCAGATTCCCAGAAGATGAGCAAGGAAGAGCTCAAGGACAGGCTTTCAGGAATCATCGAGAAGATGGCAACAGAGCTTGACAAGGACCTTGCCCCCCAGACCATCATCCTGACAGAAGTGTGGCAGGCTTGCTACGACGCAAAGTACGAACTTCTCCAGATGATTGCATTAAGCGCTCCTGTCCATGACACAGGCATGCTCGCTGCTATCAAGATTTGTGAAGTGCACAAGAGCATGGTTCTCAAGAAGTTCGAGAAGTACATAGTTTCTTATGTGCTTGCAGGCAGCATTGTGCAGGGAAAAGCCACTCACATCAGTGATATTGATGTGTTCATTGTGATTGATGACACTGATGTCAAGAAGATGACTAGGGCAGAGTTGAAGGACAAGCTGAGAGCAATAATAATTGGCATGGGCGGCGAAGCTGGCCAGATGACAGGAATTGAGAACAAGCTAAACGTCCAGGTGTACATCCTGACTGATTTCTGGGAGGGCATCAGGGAGGCTAACCCAATATTCTTCACCTTCCTCAGGGATGGCATACCATTCTATGACAGGGGTATATTCATGCCCTGGAAATTATTGCTCCAGATGGGGAGAATAAAGCCAAGCCCAGAAGCCATTGACATGTTCATGAGCACAGGAGAGCAGATGCTTGAGAGGATAAAATTCAAAATCAAGGACATAGGAATGGAAGACACTTTCTATGCAATTCTCACGCCAAGCCAGGCAGCCCTGATGCTCTACGGCATACCGCCGCCTACTCCGAAGGAAACGCCCGAGGTGATGACAGATATCTTTGTGAACAAGGAAAAACTGCTTGAGAAAGAATACGTTGACATCCTTGAGCGCAACATCAGGGTCAGAAAGGATTTGGAGCATGGGACAAAAAAGGACTTGACAGGGGCAGAGGCAGACAAGCTTGTCAAGGACGCTGAGAAATACCTGAAAAGATTGACCGAGCTCTTCAAAGCCATAGAGGAGAGGAAGGAAAAGGAAAGCGTGCTTCACAGCTACGAGAACATTGTGACTATTGTAAGGGACATTCTCAGGATGGAAGGAGTGGAGAAGGTTAAGGACCTTGACATGATAAAAATCTTTGAGGAAGAAATAGTTTGCAAAGGGTTAATCCCAGAGAAGTTTTTGAGGATGCTCAAAGATATAGAGAAGGCCAAGAAAGACTATGATGCTGGCAAGCTCACCAAGGCAGAAGTGCAGGCTGTGCAAAAAGATTCACGAGAAATCATAAGGTTCCTTGTCGAGTATATACAGAGGAAGCGAGGGATAGAGCTTGAGAAGACCAGGATAAGGGTGAAGTACGGCAGCAAGTTCGGGGAAGTAGTTCTGCTGGGCAAGAAAGCCTTCATAATTCACGACATAGATAACGAGGAGAAGGAAATCTCCAAGGCAGACATCACCCCTTCAGGAGCATTGGCTAACATCGAATCCAGCTCGCTCGAGGAATACGAGAAAGCCCTCACAGGGGTAGAGATGCCTGAGAGAGTGTTCATCAAGGAGCCGATATTCGAGAATCTCAAAGGAATCTTTGGCAAAGACGTGGAGATTCTAGTCAATTATTAGTAAGTACCTCGTAAGACCAAAACGAAGTTTTGTGTCTTACTTGCGTTTTTCCCTAAAGGCTTGCTTGCAAGGCTTTTTTGGCAAAGACGTGGAGATATTGGTTAATTATTAAGAAGTTAAGAAGGCCGCGCAGCGCAATTAACTTTTGTTTTTCTTTTGTATCTTATTCTTTTTTGTTCTCATTATATCTCTTTATCAGCTCAACCTCAGCCTCAATTCTTTTTTCAGGAAACACTCGCTGGTCAAAACTTCCTCTGGAAGCGTAAACTGCGGGGATGCCATACTTGATGAATTGGTGCATGGCAAAGTAATGCCAATCATCTGTGAATCTGCACCCCCATTCTTTTATTCCATTTGCAAAATCCTTGAGCTCGTCATAATAAGGATAAACCTGCCTTGGCGCTATTCGAAGCATTGCCTCGGCAAATATAACGTCTTCAAAAGAATCCAGGTCTATCAGGGCCGCAGGATCCTTGGTCGGGTACATCTTGGCACGGAAATCAGGAATACTGAGCGCATACTCGACCAGCCTTGAGCAAGCCTCTGCCTTTACTTTTAGCAGATTATCATCATTCTCTCGCTGCTTTAGGATTTTTCTCTTGAGAATAAAAGAAGGAACTTCTGAAAAAAACCATTCTGGCCCAATTATTCCGAGGGCGTTAAGGCTTCTTTTCAAGGAAAACTTACCATCCTCCTTGAAAGCCAGCTCAACTACAAATTTTTTCTGATGGTTGCCAGCAGCATAGCTCTTCCTTGCATTGAAGGCCATCTCATAAATCTCCTCGCCAAACCTGTTCTGCTCAATCTTGTCAAGATTCATGAGAAACGCGTTTGCTTCCTTGGAAAGATAAGCTCTTCCTTTGTCATCAACCAACTTGATGTGATAGTTCCTTGGAAAATAAGGGCCGCAGTTTTCCTTTGTGTTAAAAGGGACGACCAGGTCATAATCAGCCAAGCACTTGTTGCCCACAAGCCCTTTGATATCAACAAATGGGGTGTCGCCAGGACAGAAAAGGATGTTCTCGTCCCTGATGCTGCCCAAGGTGTTTCTTGCCTTTTTTATGGTATTGCCCATTGACCACTCCTCAGGCTTGCCTTCATGCACAAACACAAAGCCCTCGATCCCGAAATGGCTGCAGAATAGATTATGAATCCTGCCAGTATCATCATTGCCGACCGTAACCACTTCCTTGAAGCCCGCCCTGTGCATGCTGTAAAGGTTGTAGAGGAACAAGGGAATGTTGTCAAGAAGGATGTTGAATTTCAGCCAGTCCTTTGCATAACTGCTATTCCTGAGAATCAGGTGGTTAACAAACTCCTTGCCAGCCTCCTTTTCCCGGTTGACCTGCTCAAAAACTTTTTTCTCCAGATTACTCCCAAAATCATTATAGCTGCAGGTCTGAATGGCTTTTGTAGGCGGATAATTGTTCATTGCGCAGGTTACCCTGCCAGGATATTTAAAACTTATGATTATAACCTTTTCAGAGTAGGTACAATAAAATTTTTTTAAGGAGATGCTTAAGATTAAATTTTTAAAGAGACGTGCATTCACAGCAAAAAGAGTAATTAGAGGCGAGGAATATGAAGACAGGCTACAAAGTCGGCGATGCAATGACAATGCATCCAGTAACCATCAAGAAAGAGACAACGCTGCTGGAGTGCGCCAAGCTCATGAGTGAGAAGCACGTCGGAAGCCTGCTTGTAGAGGAGAAAGACAAGGTTGTGGGAATAATAACAGAGCAAGACCTGGTGAGGAAGGGAATGGCAGAACTGCTCGACCCTGCCAAGACCACTGTCAACGAGATAATGGAGGCTGAGCTCTATACCATCGCTCCTGACAAGGACATCTACGAAGCCCTGATAATGATGCGAGACTACAACATAAGGCACCTGCCTGTTGTTGACAAAGGCAAGTTCGTAGGCTTCCTCACAATAAAGGACGTACTCAAGATACAACCCCAGCTATTTGAAATAATTGTGGAGAAATTTGAGCTCAGGGAAGAAGCAAGAAAGCCGGTGTTCGGAGGAGAAGCAGCAGAAGGAAACTGCGAGATATGCGGCAACTACTCTGACCTGCTCGAAGATGTTGATGGCCAGAAAGTCTGCCCTGCGTGCAAGGACACGTTGTAAAAGCTTTTTCACAAATTTTTTAAATTGGTTCTATAACCTGATTAATCAATGAATAATAATACTAATAATATTCCAAAACACATAGCCATAATCCCTGACGGA
>DATEYH010000126.1:0-6628 GCA_035256305.1 Candidatus Nanoarchaeia archaeon | reverse complement strand
GTTGGTTCTTTTTTTAGCCTCGCTTCCAAACAAGTCCTCAACCCAATACTCAATTATGTAATCAATAGAATCATTGCTGACAGAATCCTTGGTGATAAAGTTTATTATCTTCACGCTTTCTCCATTATCGTAAACATCCTTATCAGTGCTTAGGCTGAGCTTTACAAAGCAAATATTGCTGCTGAAACTTTCATTCTCAGCAGACGTGGAGTTTTCTTCTTGCGTATTGTTAGCAGTTTGATTATTGACTGTCTTATTAAGGACGTTGGTTTCATTGATAGAGTTATTAATAGTTTGATTTATGCTTTCATTCTCCAAGCTTTCATTTAAGGTTGCTCCGGCGCAGTTCTCCCTGCCAGGGCTTCCTCCAAGCTTGCAAGATTCTTTCCAGAAATTATTAACAAGCTCCAATGAGTAGCCGTTATTATTAGCCAAGCTACTGTCATAGCCAGCAAAATCAACCAATTCGCCATTATAGAATAGGAAGATAGCATCTGCCTCATTGTTAAGATTATTGCCAATTGTTGTACCAGCAGAATAAACACTGCAGTTAATGCCAGAATGATTAAATCCTTCCTCAACTATCAAGCTGAAGTTGCCTGATATGAAATTGACAAGCTCCAATGAGTCATTTGAGCTCAGGTCTCCGATGCTAAAGCCTGAAAGGGTTGGCGTGCCTATTATCTCAACAAATTCCTGGTTATTATCATCTCCAGGAGGATTGTACATTACCTCGTTAATGCGAATCCCCCAAACACATGGCAGGATGATTAAAGCTGCTAACACGCTTAACTTTATTTTTAGCATTCAGCCTGCTATGTAAGAGGTGTTTTATATACTGTCTGGAGAAAAAATCGGAGGAACAAATCTTTTGTCGTAAAAAATTCGGTGACTTTCATCCGGCAAGAGCATAGACTCTGGAGAATATAATACATTAATTCTTTTAGCCAGGTTTTCAACTATCACCGCCCCTCCAGGATTATCAAGCTTATGGTCTTCGCCATCGACATTGAAGTAATATGGTTTGTTTTCATCAGCATTCAATATATTCATCTCAATGCGCTCTATCTGATCAATATATTTTACTTTGTACTTGTTATAGCCTTTCTCTTCTGGCTTTGCATCAACCAACTTGCTATCCTTCAGTATCATGATGTGCCAGGCCAGGTTTACTATCCGTAATATGCTGGGTATTCGCCGCTTTCTCACTTTTTGGACAATAAGAGCCTCTAGCAATCCATCGTCTATCTCCCCGTAAGGATTATATTTCATGCCAGAAGCAGCATAAACCCCATTAAGCACAGGTAACGACAATACATCCTCAATAACATTTCCTTTTGAGGTATTATCATTAATCGAATAAACAATCTCCATTGGCTTGTACTCTTTCAAAACCTTAATTGCCTCTTCCAGGAAGATATTCTTCTTCAGCAACCCTCCTGTCTTGTAGCGCTCATTCACTCTCTGGCAGACAGCTCCATCAAACCCCATGCTGAAAAGGTTCAAAGCCCTTACCTGTTTGCAACTCTCCACTACAATTCTGCCTTTTGCATCCTTTCCATTCTCAATATCATAGCTTACCTTTATCAAATCACTTGCTTTCACATAATCCTCGAGATAAACCCTTTTTTGCATTATCTTATTTACCAGGTTGCACGCCTTTAGGCTGCTGCGCAGGTTAAGGCTTCTTGCAAAATCACTGCTGGTCCCTCCGTCCACGAATGCAAAAAGAACCCTGCTAAAATCTCCATTGGCATTTACAGCCTCGTTATAAGTGCCATCTCCACCAACTACCATAATCATGGCTTTCTTGCCTTTTTTTTCAGCCTCAGCTATCCTATCAGAAACAATCCTGGTAATATCCCCTTTTTTCTCGCTGAAGACATAATTAAAATGCTCGTTGCCGAGCCTCTTAGCTATATCCTGCCTTATCTTCTTGGCTTTGCTTCCAGCACGAGGATTCTGGACTACCATTATCTTCTCAGACAATAACTCCTCAAGCTCAAAATCTTCCATATAAAACCCTCCCCATTCAAATTCTTTCCTACTATCCCCACACATCAGCAATCTTGTAGCCGCACTTAAAACATTTTCCATTAACCAGATTGTTCTCAACCAGGCTGAGCATACTCCTCCTAATAACAACAGACTTGCAGTTAGGGCAGATGGTGTTGCTCTCACCAGCAACATTGCCTATATATACATAATCAAGGTATTTCTCAGCAATCCTTCTTGCTTTCTCAAGAGTTTCCATTGGTGTTGGCTCTGCATCAGTCATCTTGTAATCAGGATGAAACCTTGAGAAGTGTAGTGGAACATCCCTGCCAAGCTCTTTAGAAATCCATTTGCACATCTCATCTATCTTTTGAAAATCATCATTCAAGCCAGGCACAACAAGATTAGTGATTTCCAGCCAAACCCCTTCTTTGCGAAGGGTTTTCAGAGCCTTAAGCACTCCCGCAAGTGTTCCCTGGCAAACCTTTTTGTAGAACTCATCTGTGAATCCTTTAAGGTCAATATTGGCTCCGTCAATATATTTACAAAGCTCCTTCAAAGGCTCTTCATTGATGTAGCCATTGCTCACAATCGTATTTTTTATCCCCTGCTTCTTTGCAATCTTTGCAATATCAAGCATATACTCATAAAATATTGTGGGCTCAGTGTAGGTGTAGCTGATGATGTTGCAATTGTTCTTCTTGCAAAGCTCAATCACCTGCTCTGGCAAGACCTCATCAAACTCCTTGCCAATGCCTGCAGCATCTGCCTTGCTTATCTGCCAGTTCTGGCAGAACCCGCAGAAGAAGTTGCACCCAATAGTTGCTATGCTAAAAGCCCTTGCTCCTGGCATAAAATGATACAAAGGTTTTTTCTCAATAGGGTCAACATGCATAGAGCAAGGCCTTGCATAAACCAGGGAGAAAAGCTTGCCATCAATGTTCTGCCTGACCCTGCACGACCCTCTATTACCAGGCTTAATCGTGCAAAGCCGCGGGCAAAGCTCGCACCTAACAAGCTGATTCTTGAGCTTGGAATAATACAAGGCTTCCTTCATATAAGAAGGGGGTAGTTCTCAGTGATTTTAATGTTTTTTCCTCGCTCCCGAAAAACATAAAAACACCTACGATAATACTAATTGATAATAGCAAGATTTAAATACTTTGGGACATAAAAGCCATGTTAAAAGGGGTGAGTGATGGGACTATTTTTTAAGAAGAAAAAAGAAACACCGCCTTCTTTTCAGCCCGCTAAGCAGAAGCAAGCAGGAAATTTTGACAAGCTAGCTCCAGAAATACCTCCCCCTCCATCAGAGCTTGGCAAAGGCCCTTTCAAAATCCAGGATATGGAATCTGAGGGCGTGTCACGAGAACAAGCATTTGAGCCATCATCTTATTATCAAGAGCTAAAGCCTGGCGAATCACCTCCTGGGGCAGAGACCAGGCCAGGAGCAGAGCAAGATGGCGCTGCTGCAGAAGAGAAAAAAGAGTTCGAGCTTCCTGATTTTGATGATGAGGAAGTCCTAAGGGCACAACAAGCGCCTGTTAAAAAAGAGCCTGAAAAGAAGCCGGCTCCTGAGCCAGAGCCAGAAAAGCCAGAGACAAAAGCAGAGTATCCTGAGCCTCAGAAGCCCTTGCCCAAGATGAAAGATGATTTCCTTTATGTTTTAAACTACCTTAATGCAAGAGAGGCTGCTAATGATGTAAGAACCCTTACCGGCGACACTGCGCAAATGGTTTCGCAGCATTCAGTAACAAGCAAGCTCAAAGATGACAAGTACACTGCCTTTGTAAAAGAGCTCAACGCCCTTCAAGAGCAGCTAATGCTTGTTGACACCAAGCTCTTTGAAGGTAGGTGATAGTTAAAATCCGGGGTGAACAGATGATAAGTGAATCAAAACCGATCTTTGTAAAGATTGACAAGTACAAGGAAATAATAGAGATAGTCGAAGTCATCAATAAGAAGGTTGCGGGCGTTAAAAAACTCCTGGCTGAGTTTGAGGAACTAAGAACCAAGGAGGAAGAGGAGCTAACCAACTGGGAAAAGAACCTTGATGAAATAACCCACAAGATTGAATCAATGAAAGAAGAACTCTCAAGTGAATAATAACATGGCTGAAGAACAGCAAGAACCGCAAGGACAGCAGGATTTTTTCGTATGCGTCCAGAATCCGAAGAATTTTAGGCGAAACCTGCTGGAATCCTCAAAGAACACTCTCTTCATCCTGAAACAGATATATACTGTAAAGCAAATCAGGGAAACAAAGCACGAAATAATGGATAAAGTGGTTGATGAACTGAAAGAGCTGAAAATACTGGCCCAGAAAATAGACGAGCTGATGCCCCAGCACACCCGGGAGGAGCTCAAGAAGCTTGTGCCGGAAATAGAGTTCAAAAAGAAGAGCGCGCCAAGGAAAGAAAAGTCTTTGCTCAAAGAAAAAGAGGAGCTGGCTCAACAAATCCAGGCACAGCCAGGCTCAGACATGGAAAGGCTAGCTAGCGCCCTGAGTGATATCGAGAAGAAGCTGCAGAACCTCTAAGCAAGAAAACACTTATAAATTCTTAATTTATTCTATATACTTATTGCGGGCGTGCCGGCAGTCAAAAATTTTAAGGACAAAAATTTTTGGGCCGTCACACCGACTTATGCGGGCGTGCCGGAGCGGCCAAAGCCTTTTTGGCGGCTAGACGGGGCAGACTCAAAATCTGCTGGCTCAGTGCCTACGCAGGTTCAAATGAAAAACTGGTTTTTCACCCAGAAAACAAGCAAGCAAAGCTTGCTGTTCCATCCAAACTGGTTAAGTTTGGATGAAAACTTTAGTTTTTCTGAATGTCCTGTCGCCCGCATTCACGAAGTGAATGAGGGCTCAAAACTCCGTAGAGTTTTGTTGCCCGCATTGCCTTCCCGCATTTTACTCTTCAACATCATAAAAACAGCAAAATTTATATAGCGCTTTATATAAGATTCAATAATTTGAGGGTGAGGGTTGATTTTTAATGGGTGAGAGCATTCTGGCACATAAGCCTTGGCATTTCCTATTCATAATATTTTTCTTCTTGACATTGGCTTATAGCTCCTATGCCTTGGTCCAGGTGACGCCTGCTTTATCCAACCTTACCATCTGCTCTGGCAATACTTTCTCTGTTAACATAACCACAAGCGGAGTATCGAATATTTACGGCTTCCAGTTTGATTTGAGGTATAACTCCAGTGTGCTTAGCGTGGTTAGCGTTAGGCAGGGAAATTTCCTAAGCAACACCACTGCTTATAACACTTCATGGATTTCTCCTAACTTAGCCACTGCAGGATTGATAGCAAATGCAGCATGTAGCAGGACAGGGAGTGGCACTGTGGCGAGCCCCACTAGCGGCTCTTTTGCAGTTATAACCTTCAGCTTGAAGAGCGGCATTAGCTATCCTGCAACAAGCACTTTTGTATTAGGCAATTTAAAGCTTGTAGACGTGAACGGTAATTACTTGAGTAATGCAAGCCAGAACGGTCAATTGCGTGTACCTTATTGCCCTTGCACAAATGGCCAGACCAGGAGTTGCACAACAGGCAATGGCTGCGCAGGAACGCAGACCTGCACTGGCGGCGTATGGGGCAATTGCATATCAAGCCTGAATTATTGTGATAGTGATTGTGACGGTGATAGTGAATGCTTTAGCGGCACCTGCCCTTCTTGCCAGTGCTATGGTTACGCCTCTAGGGATTGCACTACGACAGAGGGCTGCCCTGGAAGACAGAATTGTACTGGCGGTGTATGGGACACCATCTGCACGCTAAGATATTATTACTGTGATAATGATTGCAATGGCGTCAAGGAAACCTGCAGCAATTATTCCTGCAGGGTTTGTAATTGCACTAGTGGCACTACTAATTCTAGTGGTTGTGTTCAGTTGGGTGTTTGTTCTGGTAGTTTGAAGAGTTGTAGTAATGGCGTTTGGAGTGTTTGTTCTAAGTTGCCTGGTGTTGAGTCTTGTAATGGTTTGGATGATGATTGTGATGGTTATACTGATGAGGTTTGTAATTGTACTAGTGGAGCTACTAGGTCTTGTGGTAGTGATGTTGGTGAGTGTGTTGCTGGCACTCAGACTTGTGTGAATGGTAATTGGGGTAGTTGTACTGGTAGTGTTGGTCCTGTTTCTGAGGTTTGTAATAATAAGGATGATGATTGTGATGGTAGTGTTGATGAGGGTCTTACTAATTCTACTGGTTGTGTTCAGTTGGGTGTTTGTTCTGGTAGTTTGAAGAGTTGTAGTAATGGTGTTTGGAGCTCTTGTTCTAAGTTGCCTGGTGTTGAGTCTTGTAATGGTTTGGATGATGATTGTGATGGTAGTGTTGATGAGGTTTGTAATTGTACTGATGGAGCTACCAAGTCTTGTGGTAGTGATGTTGGTGAGTGTGTTTCTGGTGTTCAGACTTGTGTTAATGGTAATTGGGGTAGTTGTACTGGTAGTGTAGGTCCGGTTTCTGAGGTTTGTAATAATAAGGATGATGATTGTGATGGCACTGTTGACGGCATGACTAATTCTAGTGGTTGTGTTCAGTTGGGTGTTTGTTCTGGTAGTTTGAAGAGTTGTAGTAATGGCGTTTGGAGTGTTTGTTCTAAGTTGCCTGGTGTTGAGTCTTG
>DATEYH010000125.1:0-6504 GCA_035256305.1 Candidatus Nanoarchaeia archaeon | reverse complement strand
GAGAGAATAACTGCAAAAGAAGGCTTCTCAATCCTGAACATAAAGAAAGAAGAAACAATAACAGTAGTGGTTTTTGAAAAGATAAACCTGAGCAAAGGCCAGAGAGTAGAAGTGGTTGGGGAGGTAAAAGATTACGAAGGGCAGAAAGAGCTGGTGGCTGAGAAGATTGTGGTGAGATGATTTTCTGGCTGATTCAACCAATCATTTCATTCAGCCAATTACGTTCTTATTCTCGAATACCAGCGGGTTTCTTTAAGCAAATTGGTGATTTCATCTTTCAGCTCAAAATCTTTTATCCGCGCAGCGTAAAGAATAGCTCCTGCCAGCTCACGCTCATCAGCCCTACCGTGAGCTATTACTGCGTTGTACCTGGTTCCGAGGAGTAATCCTCCGCCTAGCTTGATTAAATCAATCTTTTCCCTTAAATGGTTCTTTATGCTGCTTAGCGATAACCCGCCAAGAACCTTCACTGGGAATTTCTGCGACTCATAATTTTCTTTTATCTGGCGCTTCACATACTCGCTCGCAGCCTCTGCAGTCTTTGCAAAGATATTGCCTATCTGGGCTGAGCATACAAAGCCGTCAGCAGTGTGGTTGATTACATCACGCGGCTCCTTGTTGCCGACAAAATTAACCAGCCCCTTCTCAGAGTATTTTTCAAGCAGGTCATAGGCTTCATTGTAAAGGAGGTCTCCTTTTCCCTTCTCAGTTCCTATATTGAGCAATGCAATCCTTGGTTGATTTTTCTTCTCAACCTTCTCAAGATAAACCCGCATCATCAGGCCGAAATGAGACAAGGTGGTGGAGTCAACATTGATGAGTGCTCCTGCATCGCAAAGATAGGAGAGCTCATTCTCAGTGTAATTTGGGAATCTTGCTAACAGGCCGGGCTTGATAAGCAGGTCTTTTAAAGAGCTAGGGTGCCTCCAGGTTATTGCTCCCCTCTTAAGCGAGGTTATGGTGGCTCCTGTGTTGCCAGGGCTTACAAGGGCATCCGCTTTTCCATCAACCACCAGCCCAACGCACTTGTAAATGCTGGTTTCCTTGTTTTGAATCATCTTGAAAGAGGTTTTCTCATCCATGCCTACGCATTCATTTGCATTTACTAATTCAAGCCTCTTGACAGAGTGCTCAAGGCCAGGATTCTTCTGAACAATCTCATCCAGGGATTTCTTCAAATCCTCCTCTTTGCCAACACAGAGAATCTGCAAAGAAGGATTATTATCAAGAGCCAGCAATGCCCCCTTGAGGCTGGTGCCTAATCCTTTCTCAGCGCTCGCAGCATCAAAGGCTACGATGCTGATGGGCTTTAAGGTTTTTTCTTCATTCACTGCATGCATGAAGCAGGAAAGAATGGTTTGGTTTAAAACTTTTTTTAAGAAAAGCTTAAATATTAGTCTTTCTTCTAGAGTGGTAATGACTCAAGAACAAATTGAAATCTATTTCGCAGGTTCTTTGTTTAATGACAGGGAGAATTTCTTCAACATCAACCTTGCTGAGCAGTTGGAGAGCAAGGATTATAAGATCAGCCTTCCCCAGAGGGACGGGTTTGAATTCTCAAGCCTTGAATCCGTACTGTCAGGTAAGCTTGCCCCGAAGGAGGTGAATGCAGCACTGAACGATATAATCTATTACCTAGACATTGGGCTTTTTTTGCCGCGCAGCCATGTTGTTACGGCAAACCTTGACGAGCCACTTGACGCAGGAGTGGATGTTGAATTATGTTATGCGCGCATGATGGACAAGCTAGTTATTGGCTACCGCACAGACGTAAGAACTCCTTTCGGCTCATTTGTATCGCCCTTTAAAGGCATGCACTGGTTTCCTGCTTACCAGCTTGATGTCTTCATCAGCCAGCCAGCTCCGTGCAAGTCAGCTGGTGAAGCTGATAAGAACCTGCGATTACTAGCTGATAAGATTGATTCAGCAATCCAGGAAAGAAAAGAAACGCTCTGCAATGAACTATCAGAGCACGCATTAAATCACCCGGATATTTCTAAATTAGTCCTCTTAGCAGAGACCTTGTTCAACAGCATAAGGGATTTGCATTCAGACAAAGGATTAAGAGAGATTGCAGACCGATGGATTAAAAACAAGGAGAAGTTTGACTTATACAGACCAAATAAGGCATGACTCAACGCGCTCAACTGCCTAAAAGAAACATTTATAAAATCCTCTCATCTCTCAAATCACAACACAGGGGGTGCGGTTTTTTGGTTACTAAAAGCGATTTTGTTCTTGAGTGGGACAAGGCCCTGGGCTTCAGGGGAGACCCTTTTGCAGATAAGATATTCGCCCCTATTAATACCTTCCTTGTCAACAGGAAGGATGAGAAGGAAAAGCTTAACTGGTTCTTCATAAAGAACTATTCCTACGGAGCCCTCATAGGAGAGGAAGGAGTTGGCAAGACCACCTTGCTCTTCTGGCTTGAGGACAGGCTGAAGAAGTACAACAGGATTCACGCGGTTTATATTAATGCAGCTGTATTCAAGGAGCAGATAAATATCCCGCAGAAGATGATATTCCCATTGCTTTCATTAAAGGAAAAACTCATAAGCAAGCCTCACAAGAAGCTACTAAGCGCAGACCTGCTCCAGTTCCTAAAGAAGAAGCTTGGCCAGAAATCATCCACCTTAATCATAGACAATGCGCACCACCTCACAGAAACCAATCTTGAGCTAATAAAAAACCTGAGAAAAGAAGGGCTAAAACTCCAAGTAATAGTGGCAAGCAGCCCAAAGGATTATGAGAAGAGCAGGCTAAGAGAGCTAGGCCAGGACGAGCTCGGAATAACCCTCAGAAGGCTGACATTTGAAGAAGCAAAGGAAATGATTACTAAAAGAATAGAGGCTTTTGGCGGCAATGGCACTTACCCATTCAAAGAGGATGATTTAAAAAGGATGCATGAGAAGGCTGACAAAAACCCAAGGGAATTCCTAAAGCTATGCAGGGATGAAGCCATAAAGATACTCATACATAAGAGGGAGCTGCTTGAGAAGCAAGCCAGCATGGCAGGGCCTGATTTAAGGCAAGGAAAATCTTTAAAAACAGCAGTTGCCAAGCCAAAGCCTAGCGGTGAAGTCATGGATTTAAAGATAAGAAAGGCTGACAAGAAGGAAATAGCAGAGGAGAGAAGAGAGGATAAGAAGAAGCTAATAAGGATAAGGTTCGCGCTTAGCAATGAGGAGGAGAAAAAGAAAAAACCAGTGTTCAAGCCTGATACTGATGAGGAAAAGGATGAGCACAGGGCAATCCATGACGAGGAGCACAAGCAAGATCTTATTAACAGGATGAGCAGCACCAGCCCCAGGAGGAAGCAGCCAGAGCCTGAGAAGAAAGACGAGGACAAGCAAGCAATTTCTGAGACAGACAAGCTCTTAAAAGAATTAGCAGAGGAGTTTGAGGTTGATTAAGCCAAGAATTTCAGAATAGTCTTTTTAGGTTCTTTAAAGAAACATTTAAATACCTAATAAAAATATTCTAATAATATAACAAATATATTGATTTAGATTAATTAAAAAAATTAAATGGTGAGCAACATGGAAGGAGTTGAGATTGTTATCAAGCCAATACATCTTGAAAGGTTCATCTATGCTATTGTAATAATAGCACTAGCAATTCTGCTAATAATAAAGTGGAATGGCGGAGCTTGCGATGTTGCGACTGACACGACAGCTACGACCACAACCACAACAACCAACCAGACCAATCAGACAGCCAACACAACTCAAACTTCGGACTTATGCTCTAACGCAATAAAAGACCAGGATGAGACTGATGTTGACTGCGGAGGAGCTAGCTGTCCAAAGTGCGCAGAGTTCAAGAGCTGCAATGTCAATGCTGACTGCGCAAGCGCATACTGCCACCAGAGCATTAAATGCATGACTCCGACTTGTGATGACGGCATAAAGAACAAAGATGAGCTAAGTGTTGATTGCGGAGGCCACTGCACAGCTACCAAGGGAGAGTTCTTTTATGACGGAGCCTGCCACAAGGAAGTAGAGCCGCAATTATCTGGAGAAGTGGAAGTTTCTATTCTAAATGTTGAAACATCAGTCAACGCCGATAGCCAGTTAGCAAAGATTGACGGTGTGACGTTCAATGTTTCCAATGGCAAAGCAACAACATTATCTGGAGCTAAAGCTTACATCTATGCCAGGACTTCTACTGGGCAACCTTATTTTATTAACACTCAAACAAGCGAGGAAAGAGTATATAATTATCCTACGCCTCCGATAGATATTCCTGCTTTAGACTCTGGTGAGGTATACACCTATTCAGTAAATTATTCTAAGACTCTAACAGAGACTGAGGCTGACGAGAACTATAGAGTGGTTATTCAGATAAGGGATGACGATGACAACCTGATTGATGAAACTACCTGGACTAACTCGTAGAAATTATTTATAAAATTTTTTCAATCTTTTTTCTTTTCACCCTCCAATCCTAACATTAAACCCGTACTCTTCAAAATACTTCTTTAGCTTCTCCATTCTTTCCTGGGATGGCGGCTCAACCCCCAGCATCTTATTCTCAAGCCCTAATCTTGTGTATTTGGCTTCAGCAATCCTGTGATAGGGTAGCAGGCTTATCTCCTTAATCGTTTCAAGGGAGCGCACATAATCCCTTAGCCCGGCAACATTCTCTTCCAAGTCAGTTATTCCAGGGATTATTGGGAACCTTATCCAGGCAAGCTTTTCCTTCTCAACCAAAGCCTGAAGGTTAGAGTGTATTAATTCATTTGAGATTCCTGTGTATTTCTTGTGAAGCTTTTCATCCATCAATTTAAGATCATAAAGGAACAAGTCAACCTTGTCAATAATTCTTTCAAAGACTTCTTTTGGAGCACAGCCTGTGGTGTCAAGCGCAGTATTGATATAATCATCTTTGCACTTTGATAGGATTTCTTCAAGGAATTCTGGCTGGGCCAAAGGCTCTCCGCCAGAGAAAGTGACTCCTCCTCCAGATGTATCATAGAAGATAACATCCTTTTTTATCTCTGTCAGCAAATCATCAACCGTAATCAATCTATCATTAGGGGTCTCTTTCACAGCTTCAGGGTTGTGGCACCACCAGCAACGAGCAGGGCATCCTTTTAGGAAAACTGTGGTTCGAATGCCAGGGCCATCGTTTATTGCATAGCGCTGGATATTGAAGATTAAGCCTTTGCTCATGTTAACTCTTACTCGAAAAATTCACGTTTTTATATAAATATTTCCGAAAATTATTGAGAGCGTTATATAAACCACCTCTAAAGTTAATAAAAAAATAAGAAAAGCGGGTCGCAAAACCCTGGTGAGATACCCAAGTTATGAATAGTTAACTAATGGAGATATAAATAATTTTCCTTTTGTGCAGAGGCGCGGTCGCATAACCTGGTCATTGCACCAAGTTTATGCACACAAAAATCATAAATGATTTTTGGGTGTTCAAAAATCTCTGATTTTTGCACACCTTGGCGAGATACCCAAGTCTCGTGCGGGTTCAAAAACTGCACCCCCCTGGCTTTGGAAAATCCCGCCCGCGCCGCACAATACAATGCTCATTGAAATATTAATCGCATTATTCGCAGGCATAATCGCAGGCACATTCACAGGCTTGTCTCCTGGCATTCACATCAACCTTGTCAGCGTGCTGCTCCTTTCCTCATCACCGTTCTTATTACAATTCTTTCCCTTAACTTCGCTTGCAGTCTTCATAATAGCCATGGGAATAACTCACACTTTCATTGACCCAATAACAAGCATTTACCTTGGAGCTCCTGACTCCTCAGAAACTGCTCTCAGCATTCTTCCAGGCCACAGGTACTTGCTAAAAGGGCATGGCTATGCTGCTGTGAAGCTAACCCTTATCGGCTCATTAGGCGCACTAGTGCTTAGCATGCTCTTATTCCCAGCTCTTATACCGGTAGTCAAGTACGGTTATCCTTGGATTGAGAAGTACATGGGTTACTTCCTCATCCTTGTTGCTGCCTTTATGATTCTTCGAGATAAGAATAAGTTATGGGCCTTGACTGTTTTCTCACTATCAGGGGTGCTCGGGTTAATAGTTCTTAGCATGCCTAACCTAAAAGACCCGCTCTTTCCCATGCTCTCAGGTCTTTTTGGCATCTCAACCTTGATTATCAGTCTTAATGGCAAGGAATGCTTGCCAGAGCAGAAGATAGTAAAAGAAACTCCTCTTGACAAGAAAAGAACTATCAAAGCCTTAATCTCAGGCCAGGCTTCAGGATTCCTGACAGCAGTATTTCCAGGGCTTGGAGCAGCAACAGCAGCTGTTCTTTCATTGCAGTTCACAAAGAACCTTGGGGACCACGGCTTTCTCATACTAATGGGAGCAATAAGCACTGTCAACTTCTCGCTCTCATTATTAGCACTTCTTGTGCTGGACAAGGCAAGAAACGGAGCAGTTATCGTGGTGCAGCAGATGCTCGGCAGTGTAACCTCCACTCATATCCTCATCTTCCTAGCAGCCTCCCTGATAGCAGGAGGAATAGCCTTCACT
>DATEYH010000124.1:0-2807 GCA_035256305.1 Candidatus Nanoarchaeia archaeon | reverse complement strand
TCCTCCGCACTTGCACTTCCATGTAACATCATCAATCCAGGGCTTGTGAAGGTTCTCAGGAACCTTGTCCTTGCCTGCCCTTTCCTCTAATTCTTTTATGCTACCTATTACTTCGTAAGCAGAGCATTTTTCACAGCGCCATATAGGAACAGGAGTGCCCCAGTACCTTTGCTTGGTAATGCTGTTGTCGCGAAGATTATCAAGCCAGGAGTGGAAGGCGTTCTGGCCTGCCTTTGGCACCCAGTAAACTTCCTGGTTAGCCTTTATCATCTCCTCCTTTAAGTCCTCAACCTTGAAGAACCACTGCTTAGTCTTCCGGAAGATTGCTGGCGTTGAGCACCTCTCGCAATGAGGATAATCATGCTTGACCTTGGTTATTGCAATGAGCACACCGCTCTTTTTCAAAGCTTCAATGAACTTGCTATCCTCTTTTCTTGCCACAAGCCCGGCAAACTCTCCTGCCTCTTTCGGGAATACTCCCTGCTCGTCCAGGAAATTGAAAGGAGGGATGTTGTTCTTGTAGCCGACTTCGTAGTCTTCTGGGCCGCAGCCAGGAGCGCAGTGAACCAGGCCTGTGCCTGAGCCTGTATCAACATAATCTGATGAGAGCACTACTGTGTGCACCTTGGGATATTTTTTCTTGAGCTCCTTGTAAACATCAAGCTTATCACTCCAGGGATGCTCGTATTCCAATCCCTCAAGCTTTGCTCCCTTGAACTCTTCTACTACCTGGAAGCTTTTGTCAGCCACTCCTCCTATGAACACTCCGACCAGGTCCCTTGCAACAACCCATTTCTCATTACCAACTTGGGCTTTTACATAATCCAGCTCAGGATTAACCATGATTGCGAGGTTGAAGAGGATAGTCCAGGGAGTTGTGGTCCATATTATCAAGTACTCGTCATCCTTAGCCTTAACCTTGAACTTCATGAAGATGCTATCATCCTCTACTTCCTTGTAATCGCACTCGTGCTTTGCCATTGCAGTGGCGCAGTTAGGGCACCAGGTAAGGGTTTTCTCGCCCTCATACAGCCTGCCTTGCTCATGAGCCTTCTTGACAAGGAACCATTCGCTCTCGATGAATTCGTTCTTCACAGACATGTAGGCATTCTCAAAATCCATCCACACGCCTAGCCTGACCAAGTCCTGGCTCATTGCCGTAGCAGTTTCGCTCGAGAACCTTATGCACTCATTAATGAACTTCTCAACCCCGAACTTCTCAATATCAGGCTTGAGCTTAATCTTGTGGAGGCTCATAACTTTTCTCTCAACAGGCAAACCGTGCATGTCATAGCCAGCCCTGTCCCAGACATCAAAGCCTTTCATACGCCTATAACGGAGAGAAATGTCCTTCATGGAATTATTCCAGGCCTGGCCTATGTGAATCCTGCCGCTAGTGTAAGGTGGGCCTTGGAGGAAGTAAAAAGGCTTGCCTTGCTTGTTATTCTCCCTAGCCTTCTCATAAATAGCTTTATCCTTCCAGAGCTTTAACATGCCGGTTTCGACTTCCTTGAAATCATAAGGCTTAACCATTTTATCCTCTTGTTTGGCAAAAACAGCAGTGCCAATTTTGCTGAGGCATTAATCAGCTTAATAATCTGGACGAAAGAGGGGGTTGCCCCCTTCGGGGAGCTGAAGTCTTCGGAAAAATAATCTTGCCGAAGCCAGGCACTGTTTTTGCTAAACTAATTTGTTTTTCTTTAATCTTTATAATTCTTTCTATCATCAAGCGCCAGAAGCCAGGACTAAAAGAGCCGGCTTCCCTTACATAATAATTATGATGATAGAAAATGAGCTAGCAATGATGATGCTCTTACTGATTATCTTATTGCTAGCCATAATCAAATGAGGGATATAACTGATTTATAAAGATTGCTTTTTGCCTGAATGAGCCAAAAAACAAAAAAGTACGAATTGTTACTACTGGGAAAAGATTATTTAATCGAAACATTTATAAATTATTTTGAATACCACATAATTATGAATAAAGAAACATTCGAAAGGATGACCCGAAGACAACAAGATATTTTTAATAATTTTAAAAAGAGATTACGCTCTGACAATATTAAAACAAAGACATTAGAAAGCTATCTTAAGCAGGGAGGTTCCGAAGCATTAATTGGCAGGAAATTCGTGGGCTATGACTGTGATTACGCAAGGTTGATGATTTACAAAGTAGAAGAGTTCAATGATCATGGACCATGTTGCCCTACACTAATAGGAATAAGTGAATTGACAGTTTTTCCAAGAGCAAGAGTTTATGAGTTCTTATCTTTGCCATTACATACTAAGGATATTGATGTTACCTCATTACCATTATACCTTGAAGAAATTGCAAAGCTCCTGGATTTGCCAACGAACAACTTTCAGTTCTATGTTTAAGCATTTCTAAGTATTAATAATGAACTAGCAGCCTCTTCTTCTGCGTTTAAAAAGATTTATATATACGCTAAACCAGGGAAAGAAGCAAAGGCAATAATGATAAAGCGACACGAGTTAACCCCTGAAGAAAAAGAGATATTACACGGAATCCAGATGGAGAAGTTTTCTAAAGTGCTGTTCGCCAGGCACGAGCAACTGGTTCTTCGCGAGGCAATGATGAAATACGCCCTCAACCTTTTCTGCGAGAGATTCCAGTACACTTATCCTGAGAAGATAATTGAAAATTATTCCCAGGTAAAGAGCAAAGGGATTGAGAACATAATTTATTATGAGCCACATTTCTTCCTTATAGGCAGGATGAAAGAGATATATGAGCCTGGCTTTCCAATGCCGAAGGAAGGATTGGGCTTTGACACCCGAGCCTA
>DATEYH010000123.1:0-10063 GCA_035256305.1 Candidatus Nanoarchaeia archaeon | reverse complement strand
GGAAGGGCGCAGCCTCTTTCTTACAAGTATTACTGATAACTCTGCTTCTTGTTTCATTAAGCACCGTTGTCTCAGCAACGCCCAGTGTGTCAACTGACAAGAGCGAGTATGTGCTTGAAGAAAAGGTCATGATTAGCATAGCTAATGCCTCCGGTGATGCTGTGATGAAAATAATAGTGGGAGAAAACATCTACAGGTTCATCGGCGAGCTTAATCACAGCATGGAATTCCTGCCTTCAAGCACAGGAGAGCACATCGTCAGCCTAGAGTACGATAACAGCGAGGCAATCACAAGCTTCATGGTTAATCCTCTGCCAGAATTCCCATTAGAGCAGAGCCTAATCCAAAGGATTTATGGGCCGAGCGATGTCCTGACAGGATCTGAAACTGGCAGCAGCTCTGAAGCAGGGAGCAATGCAGAAAGCGCGCCATCATTCCAGGCACCCATCACGCCTGGTGATTCTGAAGAGATAATAATCAGCAAGGACTGGCTTGTGATAAAAAACCATGAGCAAGAAACAGTTGACAAGTCGCTTGCAGTTTATGATATGAAAAACAACAGGAAATACCTGTCAGAAGAAAACGCCACTGCTCGTCCTATAGGACAATACGACACAGAAATAACTCTTGATAATCATCCTATAAGGAGCATCTTGTTCATGAATCTTGAGGTGCCTTTTTATTCATCACTAGAGTTAAGGATAGATAATTTAACAGGGAGTCCTGAAAAAGCAGGAGGCGGAAGCAAGCAGTTTTATGTCATAGACCCGACAAGCCTTAACTTCACACAGGCTTATGTGACCGTCACTGCAAAAGGAGAGGTGCTAAGGAAGTGCAAGGAATGGAGCTATGCAGAGCAAAGGTGCTACGGAACATGGGAGTATGTTATGAGCATCACTCCAGGGCAGGAGTATACTTTCATACTTACGCCTGAGGACCCTGCTTATTCTGAGAGCCAGCGAGACGCTGATAACTGCTATAATGAATACGCGGCAAGAGCCTGCACCTCAGCAGAAGTAGCAGCTATAAACACTAGCGGAGGAACCAGCTACTCTTTCAACAGGAACGCAGGGCAGCCAATCAGGATAAGCTTTGCTGATGAGCCTGCCAATATATCTGAAGTGGTTAACTGCACAGTATTTGTCAAAGGCTATGACAATGAAGGCAACACATGGACCTTGCAACTAGGCAACTGGTCAACCAGTACCTGGGATAATGCAGGAACAGGTCAGAGATCCCCGAGCCCAGAAGGCACTATAAGCTGGAACTGCACTCCTCACTTCATAACCAGACCTAACGATGACTCTTTGTTTGATGATTTTGCTGTGAGAATAAGCACTAATGACAGAGCCACTCCGGCAACAGCTTATATTGATTATGTATATGTGAGGATTAACTTCTCTATAATGGACCAGACTCCTCCTTATTACTCAAATATTGTTGTTAATAGAAGCAGCCCTGCAACCTTTAGTCCAAATGCAACATACCAGTTTAATACTACCTGGCAAGACAACGAAGGAGTAAACACTACATGGATAGAGCACAACTTCACAGCAACATTCCAAAACATCACAATAACAACAAAAACAGGCAATGTATATTACTACAACTACGGCAACCTAGGAGCAGGAACATACCTGTGGAGGATGTACGCCAACGACAGCGCAAGAAACCTAAACAACACCATGCCATGGCAAACATACACAGTCAATCCGGCAAACAGCCAGATAAACTTGTTGCTTAATGGAACATCAAACAACTTTACTATTAATAATTCTGGAAATGCCAACATAACAGGCCAAAGGCTTGCTGGCGAAGGCAACCTCACCATCTACGAAAACAGCACCCAGATAGCACAAGGACCAAGCCCTCTGACAAGCATAAGAAGCTACAGCACCGGAGGCAGATATAACATCACGTTGGTATATCCAGCAACGCAGAACTACACAGAAAGCAGAACTACTCTTTTCATCACAATACAAGACACCATACCTCCTGGGCCAGTAACTAATCTTAGAGCAACAAGCAACGGCACAAGCTGGATATTCTGGAACTGGACCAACCCATCAGACACAGACTTTCATCACGTCGAGGTATGGCTTAATGGAACCTTCCAATTCAACACAACAAGCAATTACACTAACATCACAGGCTTATTAGCAGACAGATGGTATGAAATCGAGATAATGGCAGTAGATAACTGGGTGCCTCCGAACAAGGCGAACTTTGTGAACAGCACAGCCAGGACCAAGCCAAGTGCAGACGCAACTCCTCCAGCAATAACCAATGTGCAGAACACCAGCATAACAGACAACTCAGCTATTATCAGTTGGACAACTGACGAAGCATCAACAAGCATAGTAAAATACGGCACAAGCCCAGGAGTTTACACATACACAGAAACCAACCTGACCCTGACTCTGAGCCACGGAACAACATTAAGCGGATTATCGTCAGGCACTCCGTACTATTACGTCGTGAACAGCAGCGACTCAGCAGGCAACAGCAACCAGAGCCAGGAGTACAATTTCACCACTCTCGGAGACCAGAGCCCTCCTTATTATTCCAACATTGCAGCAGCACCAGCAAGCCCAGCAACTTATAGCCCAACAGGAGCATACCAGTTCAACACCACCTGGCAAGACAATCAAGCAGTAAACACTACATGGATAGAGCACAACTTCACAGGAACAATGCAAAACATTACAGTAACAACAAAAACAGGAAATACATATTATTACAACTATGGAAGCCTAGGAACAGGAACATACATATGGAGAACATACGCCAACGACACAGCACACAACCTAAACAACACCATGCCATGGCAAACATACACTGTGAGCAAAGCCACTGGCCAAGTCAACCTCTTAATCAACAGCACTGACAATGATTACAGCGCCAATGAAAGCCAGAGCATTAACATAACAGGAATATTAGTAGCAGGAGAAATGAACATAAGCTTATACGAAAACGGAACCATACTTAGCCAAGGGCCAAGCCCTCAAACATACATCAAAACATATTCTGAGCCAGGCTTGTACAATCTAACCTTGAGTTATGCAGAAACCCAGAACTATACCAGTAACTATGAAACACATTTCCTGACAATAAATGACACGAGAGCGCCGTGGATAGAGCTAATAGACCCGCCGAACGGCGATACAGACACTGATGGAGACGTAATATTGAGGTTTAGCGTAAACGACACCAGCGCTGTAAGGAACTGCTCGCTCTACCTTAACAACACCTACAACCAGGAAAAGCAAATCTTCACAAAAGGAGAAAACACTTTCACAGTCAATAGCCTAGGGAACGGCAACTACACATGGTATGTGAATTGCAGCGACTATGCAAACCATTACAACATAAGCACAAGCTGGAACTTCACAGTCCATATAAGCGAATACTTCCCGAGGTTAACTCCACAAACTTGCTCAGACGACAGCGGGGGATGCACGGCAAGCAATATGAACAACACGCCAGGAACCTGGGAAGAGCATGGCACCCTGGAGAAAGGCACAGGGCAGAGCAACTACGTCTATATAAACTTCAGCCAGCCAAGCATACGAGCAGGTAGCACAATACACTGGATGTACATATACTATGATAAGTACCAGACAACAACAAGCGGCTTCCTAAGGCTGGAATGGCTTAACGGAAGCAGCTGGGTAACCATATGCTCCACAAACTTCGGAAGCTCAACTGCCTATGCCCACGATTCAGTCAACTGTAGCTTCACCAGCGCTAACACTCCCAACTTAACACAAATAAACAACGGCATGCAACTAAGGGCAGAATTCTACTATTCAGGAAACCCGAGCGGAGTAACATACGGCACAGACGAGGCATACATAAACCTAAAATACACAGAAGACGTCACCCCCCCAATAGTAGAGCTAATAGGGCCGAATACTTATCATCGCCCTGGAAGAGTTAACTTTACTTACATACCGTCGGATGCTAATCTTGTCAGCTGCACGCTATATGGAGATTTCAGCGGAAGCTGGCTGCCAAACCTAAGCGACACAACAGTGCAATCTGACCAAATAGAAAACTTCACCATTAACCTGAGCGAAGGATACTACACCTGGAATGCGCGTTGCTGCGACATAGCTGATAACTGCGCATTCGACGAGCTCGGCGGCGTCAATAACAGAGGAAACTACACAGTAAACATAACTAACCCTGACCTGATAATAAGCCAGATAGCCTTCAACATTACCTCTGCCTATGCCAAGGAGGGTGTTAATATAACCATTAACGCTACAATAAAAAACCAGGGGAACGTTAACGTAACCGAGACCTTCACGATACAGTTCTACCTAGGAGACCCTGATGCTGGGGGGACAAAAATAAATGATGACAAAACCATTTCAGAGCTCAATGTCAATGAGGAAAAAACAGTGAACATAACCTGGATAATAGACCAGGGAGGGCCGAGAAACATATACGTAATTGTTGACCCGCCCCTTGCAACTGGTGGAAGCGTGAAAGAAACCCTGGAAGATAACAACAAAAATAACAATACTATTCATGTGCCAGCATACAACTATTTCTACGGGCAAGTACAGAATAGCTTTTACCTCGCCAATGCGCAAAACATCTCATTTTACTATTATCCAAACATCTCAAATGTAACCGGAAACATCTTGATAGCAGACGAGGAGAGCGTAGTAAGTTTCTCTGACCTCCAAGCCATAGGCAGGGACGCAGTTAACAATCCAGTGCCCAATGATTTCAATGACACAGATAGGGCTCTTAATATGACCAATTATTCTGATTCCATCAGGCAGCTCTACACAGCCAACACAGACACTCCCAAAGCCACTAAAACCTTCACCATATTCAGCCAGGCAATAAGCAATGTGCCAATAATCAACAGCACCAACACCAGCAACTTTGTCATAGGAATCTTATGGGACAAGAGCGACGGGGGAACCCAGTACACCGGAGCCCAAGACCTAGTCTTCATAACAGAAATAAACATGGAAAAACAAGGAGCCTACGGGGCTTATGACTACGAAATAAGGGTGCCTGTTAACTTGCGAAAATATATCCCCCCGAATGGCAACGTAATATTTTACACAGAGATAATATCCTCAGCCGTGAGCTGAAAAGAGCAAAGAAAAGAGCAAAAGTAAAGCTAGCAAAAACAAAGCAAAACATAAATTTTAAATACTCAGGAAAACCAAGAGGAAAGGAAAAGAAAAAGAGGAAAGTAAAAGCAAAAAAGGGGTGGGCATAATTCCAAGCATAAAGGAAAGGTTCAAGGGTTTCTTCCACCAAAGCAGGAAAATGGTGCAGGCGCCAAAGGAATTGCCACCTATAGGAGTAGCAGGAGGTGCGCCAGCAGCTGAAACCGAGCCCCAAAAGCCAAAAATAAGCCCGCCACTACCGCCGCCTAGAGAGCAAATACAAGGAACATCAATGCCAATTCAAAAACCTCTGACAATACAGCAACCGCAGCTAGCACAGCCTAAGCAAGCCAAGCAGCTGAGCTTGCCAAAAATCCAGGCGCCAATGCTAAGAGAAACAAGCCAGCTCCCTGCCAAGCCGCCAGCAATTGTTCATGAGGACGAGCTGAAAAAGTTCGAGGAAGCAATAAACAAGATAAATATAGATATAATCCATACAGAAGCGCCATCAACAGCTGCTACACCCGCCGCTCCCATTAAGAGAGCAATAGTTGAGGAAGGAGCAGAAGAATACTATAAACCCAGCGCAATGGGAGAGGGTTATTTCTCAGAAATAGAGCACTATGTAAAAAACAAGGATGTCAATGAAATAATTGACGATGTGCTCAAGAAGGACTTCCTCACAAGCATGAAAGACTACCATGAAAACAAAGCCCAGGGAAAGTCCTACTACCTGCACAAGCAAGACTTGAAGAATAAGCTCCAAAACAAGATGGAGCGCCTCAGGCGCCTAGAAGAGGAGTGGCACAGCCTAAAAACAAGGGTGGAAGAAGAGGAAAAGCTGAAAAAAGAGATAGAAAAGAGAATAGACTCTGAAAGCCAGGAGCTCAAAGAGCTCTTCAAGCAGGTAAGGATGACTCAATGGCTTGAGCAAGAAGCGCCCCAGGAGCAAATCTTCAGGTTAAAGGGCGGTGAAGAGCTGAAAAGCCTAAATGAGCTAAGGAAAGCCTTGAATTACATGACAGATGAAGAATTCAGCCACCACGTAACTCCTGAAAGGAATGATTTTGCAACTTGGGTGAAGGAGACTCTTAAAAACCAGGAATTATACGAGAAAATAAAGGGAATAAAGACAAAAGCAGATCTTCAGGCAATACTGCAAAGCCCTGTCTAATGACCCACCAAATGCTTAAAAACAGCCCTAGAAAGGCTTAAGGCTTAATCTTAAGAGGCTATGTCTGCATAGAAGTAATAGGTTGTGCCAGTTTGGGCTGTGTTGTTCTCAGCTACAATTAGCTGGAAGTCATAAATACTACTATTTACAGAGGCATTATTGTCATACCCCCATGAGTTCTGGTCAATAAAAGTAGCATAAACCAAGTTAGCCTTGTCATAAAGCAGAATCTCCTGGAACTTGGTAGTGTCCTGATTAATTGTTTGGTAAGTGCCATTGATATAGGTGGCGGCGCTAGGGCAAGTGCCATTGGTTATAGTGCCAACTCCGCTTATTGTCATAGACTTGTGTGCAGTCCAGTTAAAGGTCTTATTGATATTATCACTATCAGTAGAATCCATACCTAGGAAATTTTGCTCAGAGCCAATAATAGTGTTGTTGGCACACATAATATCATCCCAACTAACACTGCCATTCCTGCTGACAAAAACATTACCTGTAAAAGAAGAGCTGTTAAGCCACCATTCAAAAATGCTCCAGCCATCACTGTTCTTCAAAACCAGGGTGCCTGTGATGTTTCCAACATAAGCCTTCCAGGCAGTATCCTGCATGGTTGTTGAGAGGTCAACCGTAGTAATAGTACCGCCCAAGTCAGTTCTACTGGTTGGACTAACAGAGTAAGTTTCAGTGCTAAGGTTAGTCACAATTGCGCCTGAAGGGTCTGCATAACCTAGCTTCCCAACACCAACAAGCAAGGCAATGTAAATGCCAAGCCCTAAAATCAGGAAAAGTGCCTTCAGTTCTCTCTTAATCCTACTCACGAAATCACCTCGTTACAAGCATTGTTGAATAAATAATTTGAAATGAAAAATAAAAAATTTAAGTAATAAATAAACACAAGAGGTAAAAGCCTCTTGGTGCTTCTTTACTCGATCTCTGCCCAAAAGTAATACATGGTTGGGGTAGTATCTGGGCCGCCGTCATGACCGTTCTCTGCAACTAGCAGCTGGAAGTCATGGGTTAAGCCATTGTAGCCTTGGATATCTGTTGCATTGTTTGTGTCATCGTTTTCAATAAAGGTAACGAATACCAACGCAGCGCCGTCTGTCAAAAGTACGTTCTCAAAGTTGCCAACTACCTTGCCGCCGTTCTGGAATGTTTGAGTTGCTGGGCAGGTGGCTGCAGTTATGTCTACGCCTCCGACTTCGAAATAAGTGTTTGAGTTGTCAGTGAAGGTTTCGTTAATTCCGTCTGCATCATCATCCTCCATGCCGAACCAGTCTTCTGCAGTTTCTAAGGTTATGCCTGCGCCGTATTCAAAGCATCCGATGCTTGACCAGGTAATGGTAGCGTTGGGTGAAGCATAAATCTCTCCTTTGGGCTCTAAAGCTGTCCAGTTGTAAAACACATAACCAGCAGCGTCCTCCAAGGTGATGGTACCAGTTATCTCTCCATAGTAGCCAGCCCATGCCTTGGTTGAGGAGATGGCTGAGAGGTTAATCTCAGTAATGTTACCAGCCATCACGTTTGTAAGGTTGGCAGGAACATACCTGGAAAGATTGGCTCTTGAAGAAGCCCCAGGTGTTATGGTCCTTACAGGATAAGGGTAGTCTGAATCTGCCAGAACCAACGCTGTCAGCAAGCTAAAGAGGGCGAGAAAGCCCAGTATAAATAGAGTTGTGTTTTTTTGTTTATTCATGTGGTTCACCGTTGCAAGTTTTTAATTGAATGCAAGCTAAAATAGGCGATTAGTAGCCTAATTTAGATACTATTAGCTATACTAGTATTTAAATGTTTCGCTTTGTGTTTAAAAATAATCCTAAAAAGAAAACTAAGGAGAAAACCTAAGGGCTCTCAGCAGCAAAAATCACGGTTCCATTACAGACGCCAAAAGGGTTTGTGGTTACATTGACGTGAAGCCTCCAAAAAGTCGAATTAACCATAAAAACAGAAGGCTGAACCTGCTTCTCAATTCTCAGGCCACCAATAGTAACAGGGCTGCCAGTAACCGGAGTCATTGAGTCATAATCTGTGCTAGTCAAGGAATACCTTTCGTTTGGAAGGGTTAGGTTTCTCTGATCACAAACCATTGCCAAGCCAGCATATAAAACCTCATCCTCGCCGCCAAAACCATACACGCTCACATTAATAGGAACATTGCCAAAGTTAGTGACGTTCGCAGCAATCGAGCTAGAGGTCTGAGTTACCTGCAAATTACCAAAATCAATAACATTTGTCACATTCAAAGCCAGTAGAGCGCTGATGGATGTGCTACCATAATCATTATCCTTAGCGCCAAAACTGTCATTCACAGTGATATTAGCCCTCCAAGTTCCGTTATTAGCATAATACCAGATACTAAAAGCACAGCTCCAGTTAGCATAATACCCGTCTGAATTAACACTTGAGCAGCTCGCATTGGTGTAATGCACATTATTATCATCAGGGTCATTCGATTGATTCAAGTAATAATAGAATGTACCATTGGCATAATTAATAGTGCTTCCGCCATTATAATCCATAACCTGAACCAAGCAGCTAACTGTTTTCGTGCTTCCGGCAGTCAAAGTAATGGCTGAGCCATTATTGCATGTAATATTAATAATCTCAGGATAAGCATTAGTAACATTAACCGTGGTTTTCACGCTCACATTCTCATAATTAGCGCTAGGACCCCAGCTAGTAACAGGCAGTCCCTTAAAGATGATGAATAAAAGCAGCAGGGCAAAAACTATTGAAAAAAGCTTAGCCTCCTTGCCTTGCATCAAATAAGCAAGATTCGCTTTGCTTGATTTTTGATTTTTCATAGTGATTCCTCTTGAAAAGTTATTCCTAGCTTCCTAGCTCAACATAAAAGTAGTAAGTTGTGCCTGTTTGTGCTGTTCTGTTTTCAGGGACTATAGCCTGAAAGTCATAAATTGTAGAGTTATCAAAACCGATAACATCATTATTAATAATAGAGGCAAAAACCACGGTATGCTCGTCATGCAACGCAACCTCCTGGAAAACCGCGCTAGAACTGGGTGTTTGCCTGGTATCATTTACCCATAGAGCTATAGAGCGACAAGTATTTGCACCAAGAGTATTACCACTCCCTGCAGAAAAACCAGTGTGGTTAGTGGCATTAAAGGTATTATTAATATTATCAGTGGCAGTATTGCCCATGCCAAAAATACCCTGTTCTGTAACCATTTGAGCATTAGATGCGCAAGTTACATTCCCAGGAGACCAGGTGACAGAAGAATTCCTAGACATATATACTTCCCCAGTAATCGCTGCTCCAAGAGGCCACTCATAAATGCTGAAATTATTAGAGTTCTTCAAAACATAGTTTCCTGTCACATTTCCTACATAAGCCTTCCAAGCATAATCTTGCTGCTCAAGGTTAAGAGTCAAAGTTATTATCCTGCCTCCGAGCTCAGAGTTGCTCTGAGGAGACCAAGAGGGGCCAGTATCAGTGCTGTTAGATGTTATTGTTGCTCCCTGCGGGTTTGCATAGGCAAAATACAAGGACAAGCTGCAGAGAGAGGCAGCAATCACTAAATAAACTAATAAAAGCCTAGTTTTTTTTGACCCAATGCTTCCAATGCTTGCTTTTGACTCATTACTATGTTCAACCATAATTCCACCTACACAATGCTTTGTCTTTTAGTTACTTTATACTATCTCAAGTCAACCTCCGAAGTTCAACCTCCTAAGCTCAACCTCCTTAGCTTAGCTCTAGGTAAAAGTACAGGCTTGTTGTTCCTGC
>DATEYH010000122.1:0-6401 GCA_035256305.1 Candidatus Nanoarchaeia archaeon | reverse complement strand
AATCAACCTCCAGTTAGTATAATATACTGCTTGTATAATATTATAATATTAAGTCCGGGTTTCTCCCAGCTTTTTAAAACTTTCCAATAGGTAATTGAAAATCTTAATAAACAGCATGACAGTACTTTTTTCTATGCATAAAGAATTTTTCATCCAGGACAGCAAGATCATATCCAAGACAGAATGGGAGCATGAGATAAAAGGTATTCGGAATTCTATTAAGCAAGAAATTTCTGATAAGAATGAAGCCAGGAAAGGCTTGGCATCAGCACTAACTCGAGCAGTTTATGAGCGCCTTCCAGACGAGAAGTTCGGGATAATGTTCTCCGGAGGAGTTGACAGCTCACTCATAGCTTTGCTATCGAAAAAATCAGGTAAGCCAGCTAAAGATTTTATATGCTACACCTTTGGCTTTCAGGATGATAATTCAAAAGAGCCAGAAGACATCGGCTCTGCAGAGTGCGCTGCCAGGAAGCTAGACCTGAGCATAAAGGCTAGGATAATTAATCTGCAGGAAGCTGAGGCATTAATAAAAAAAACTGTCAAGATCCTAGGGCCAGAGCTTAACAACGTGGTTAATGTTGGAGTTGGCGGGGTTGTTCTTGGTTGCATTGAGATTGCGAAGGGGGATGGAATCAGGCATTTGTTCTCAGGGCTTGGCTCAGAGGAATTATTTGCAGGCTATCAAAGGCATAAGCTAGCTAAAAATAAGCAAGAGGAGTGCTGGAAAGGGCTTCTAGGAATGTATGAGCGCGACTTGCTCAGGGATTTTGCAGTTGCATCAAGCCAGGGTATAATCTTATCAACACCTTTCTTGGACAAGGAATTAATAGGCGTTGCAATGAGAATACCTGATAAATTCAAGATTGATAATGATAAATCAAAAATAATCCTCAGGGAAGCAGCAGAGGAGCTGGGCTTGCCAAAGGAGATTGCTTGGCGCGGGAAAAGAGCAGCTCAGTACGGTAGCAGGCTGGATAAAGCGATTTCCAGGCTTGCCAAAAAGAATGGCTTTAAGTTCAAGAAGGATTACCTTAAGAGCCTTGATTAAAAGCAGCGCAGATTTCAACAAATTTTATAAATCATCCTCAATAACTCTTTCTAATGGCAAATCCTGTTAATGAGTCATTGGAAGTGATTAGCGGAGTTAGCCAGAAGGCTGGTGATGTGCTTTCAAACATAGTCATAGCAGTATTAATATTGCTGCTTGGGCTAATCATCGGCAAGCTACTGGGCAACCTTATCAGGAGAGCTCTTAACGAGATTCAGCTGGACAAGTATTTCAGGACAGCTGTGAAGGTAAGGTTTTCTCTTGAAAAATTCATAGGCAATCTCGTTAGTTATGTAATCTATTTCATAGCTGCCATCATGTCGTTGAATAAGCTTGGCTTGACAACAGCCATTGTTACTATTATTACAGCAATCATCGTCCTGGTTATTGTTTTGTCTTTCCTATTGGCCGTCAAGGATTTCTTCCCAAACCTTATTGGCGGGGCAAGAGTTAAAACTAAGAAACTTTTCAAGGAAGGAGATAATGTTCAGATAAGGGAGGTAAGGGGAAAAGTCACTTATTCTGGATTATTAGAGACCAGGCTTATAACGCCTTATGATGAGGAAGTAATAATACCTAACTCTGTCTTTAACAAGCGCCAGGTAATTGTTAGGAGAAAAAGTTCTGATAATAAAGGCGAAAAGAAAGCAAAGAAATAGGCTAGCATTATTTATTTGTATTTAACTTCTTAAATTATTCCAGGGCTTCCAGCATGCTCACAACGCTCCAGAGCTGGGTCCTGACAAAAGGCTGGAGGTTAACGTCACTG
This sequence comes from Candidatus Nanoarchaeia archaeon, assembly GCA_035256305.1. Classification (GTDB taxonomy): domain Archaea; phylum Nanobdellota; class Nanobdellia; order Woesearchaeales; family SM23-78; genus SM23-78. The sequence goes on along the minus strand of DATEYH010000122.1, from coordinate 4,581 downwards.
GAGACTTCATCAAGCTCGTGGATGCACTTGTCTGCCTTTAGCCTCAAATCCTTTGGCTTGACATCCTTTAAGCAGCTTGTAATGTCTTCAAGCTTTATCTTGATATTCCTAGGAAGCGTCGGGTCTTCCACTATCTCGTTCACTACTTCCATAACATCACTGACCTTGACCATCTCAATCACGCTCTCTCTCCTTTATTCATCTCTTCAAGCACTTCTTTCTGCAGGGCATCAGCCTTTTCCTTGAGCTTAGTCTCCTGCTTTTCAAAAGCCTCAACTCTTTTCTGGAGCAGCTCTTTTCTTTCTGCCAAGTCCTTAAGAATATCCTCCTTGCTCTTCGCAACCATTATGTTGCCTATAATCTTAAAAGCCTCTTTTGAAGATTTCAGCTCTTTCTCAGCAGACTCGAATTCCAAGAGCTGGGCTTGGAACTGCTGCTTTTGCAGGGCAAAGTTCTGAAGGTTCTGCTCCATCATCGACAACTGGTTAATCTTGGCTTGGATTTCCTTGTTCATCATAATCACTCATTCGTTTTTTTAACAACCGATTTGGCTTTATCAGAAAATCTTTCCGATTTTCTGGAACAGCAAATCGCAGATTTGCTTGTTTCGTACACGCTTATAAGCTTTGTGATTGAGTTAAGCACAGCCCTTAATGCAGAGCTGTCCTCAGCAATTATCTTGAATATCGTCTTGTTATTCTCCTTTTTTAAGTCATAACTTGCTCTCTGGTTCTGGAAAGCCTTTTCCTCTGCTGCAAATAATTTTTCAATGTTATGAGCATCTCCCTCCAGGATTATCTCAGCGCTAAGCTTCATATTTACTACCTTGCCTTGACCTTGGTGGCAGTGCTCCTGGACTTGAAGATAATTTTTGAGCCGCAATAAATGCACCTGACGCGCCTCTTGATGTTCTCAGTGGATATCACTTTGTTGCAAAAAAAGCATTTATAATCACTCATGATGCACACCTTTTATAATTTTTTTAAGCCTCAGCTTCTTCCTTTGCCTTAGCCTCTTCCTGCTTCTTAGCAGCCTTTTCAAAGGCCTTTCTCTCTGCCTCCTGCTTTTGGCTTTCCTCTATCATCTCCTTTATAGAAGCTAACTTGCCAATAGTGTAAGCCTTGTTGGTGAAGGTTGCGCCGCATTTCCCGCACTTCCATATGCCCGCAGTAATTCGCCTGACCTTGACATAGCTGCAATAGGGGCACTTATGCTTCTTCCTCTGCTCAGACTCAATCTTTCCCAGCTTAAACCTCACAGTCCTACCATAACGAGAGCCAAGCCTTCTGACAGAGCCGTAAGTTGCGCGCTTAACCATCTTGTACCTCAAATAATTAGTAGATTCCTGGATTAGCTTCTTGTTTATAAATTTAACTTATTAGCCAAATGGGGCTACCCGGACATTCAGAAAAACTGCATTTTCTGGGTGTTAAACACAGTTTAACATTTGAACCGGGGTCACATGGCTTCTTTGGCATGTTAGCATACCTCCCAAACCACGGAGGATGAACCAAGCTACCCCATAGCCCCAAAGGTTAATTTTCAGAACTGATTAGGGGTTTATAAAACTTTTTAACTTTCAGAATTCGTTGTTTTTTCCTGCTTTTTATTATCGCCGCTTATCTTCTCAGTGTGTCTGCACTTGGGATAACCTGAGCAACCTATGAACCTGCCGTAGATGGATTGCCTCAGAACCAGGTCCTGGCCGCATTTCGGGCATTTCTTGCTAATTGTTTCAACACCTTTCTCTGTCTTGATATCAGGATGAGTTGTTTCCTGTTTTTTGCTAGGGCATTCCTTATTAAGGCAGACCTCTTGCGGTTTTCTTCTCCGCATGAAGACCAGGACTATCGGCTGTTTGCAGTGGGCACAGAATTTTTCTGTTCCTTTTATGCCTCCGCTCTGAGGGATGGTGAAAGTGACTTTGCACTTAGGGTAGTTGTCGCAGGCTATGAATCGCATCTTGGCTTTGCCTTTCCTTGAGAACTTGATTATAAGGTTTCCATGGCAGCTCGGACACTTGCATATATAACTTTCCTTGCGCATGGTTTCATGGTGAGCTTTTTTCAATGCCTCTCCTATTTTTTTCTCATTTGACTTGAACTCCTTGAGGGTTTTGGTAAGCACTTTCTTTGCCTCTTCAAGCACTTCTTCCTTCTTCATCCCTTTCTCCCTGATGTTCTCCATCTCATCCTCAAAGTGCCTGGTTAGTTGCTCATCAATAATCTCAGGGCAGTATTTCTCAAGGGTTTCTGTTATGCGCAGGCCGATGTCAGTAACCCTTATTGCCTGCTCAGCCACATAGTTTCTTTGGTAGAGCGAGTCAATAATATCTGCTCTTGTAGCCTTGGTGCCTAGCCCTCTTTTTTCTAGCTCGTTAATTATGCTTGCAGGAGTGTACCTCTTTGGCGGCTGGGTTTCTTTTTGGAGCAGGTCAAGCTTCTTTATACTGAGCCCTTCGCCAACCATGAATTCTGGCCATTCCTCTTCTTTCAATTTCACATAGGGCTCGTAAAGCTCATACCAATTTCTTATTTTTGTTCTTGTGCCTGTGGCCAGGAACATCTCTCCGCCAACATCTATGCGCATATTGACTGATTCTCTTATTGCTGGCGCCCCGAAAGTGGCTAGGAATCTTTTGACAATGAGGTCATAAATTTTTCTTTCTGCATCTGTCAGCTTTTCAGGCATTATGCCTGTTGGATAGATTGCTGGGTGGGCAGGATCTGTTTTCTTGCCCTCGTTTGGCTGGAGAAGCTCAAAGCTGAGCACCTTATTAGCCTTTTCCTTGTACTCAGAATTATTTGCTAACAAGCCAAGGATTCTTTTGTAGTTAATCTTGCTAGGCAGCTTCTGAGAGCTTGTTCTTGGATAAGATATTAATCCTGAGGTATAAAGGTTTTGGCCAATGTCAAGCGTGTGCTTTGGGTTCATGCTAAAAAGCTTGTAAGCCTCTGTTTGCAAAGAGCCAAGGTCAAACGGGTTGGGAGCGTATTGCTGCACTTCGTTCTTTTCAATTGTTTTCACAAACGCAGGCTTCCATAATGATGCATTAAACCTAGCCTTTGCTTCATCATGATTTGAAAATTTTTCCTTGACATGAAAAGCTCCTATGTGCTTGCCTCCTTTTTCTATTTCCAGGTATATCTGCCAGTAAGGCTCTGGCTTGAAAGCAGCAATCTCTTTCTCCTTATCAGAAAGTATCTTTAATGCAGGGCCTTGCACCCTGCCGCTGCTAAGAATCTTGAAAGCGCCTGTGCTCTTGACAGCCAAGGTTAATGCTCTTGAGATGTTGATGCCATACATCCAGTCAAGGAAATGCCTTGCCTCTCCGGCATTGGCCAAGCCCCAGTCAATGTGCTTTGAAGCATTCTCATAAGCCTCGACTATGTCCTCTTTTGTAAGAGTGGAGAACTTCATCCTTCCAGCATCCTTCTGCTTGCAAGCAAACCTTACGCAGTTAACCCCTATGACTTCTCCCTCAGTGTCGTAGTCGCAAGCAACAATGAAATGATTGGCTTTCTTTGACAGCTTCTCAATAGCAGTGAGGTACATCTTTGAGAAAGCAGCCTTCTTGCTGATATCACTGCTCGGCCTCCACTGCAAATCAAAGCTAGGATAAGTGAATGATTTGTTCCTTTCAGCAACAGTATAGAGGTGGCCAACAGCGCAGCTAACCACTATCGGCTTTTTCTTATGCTCCAACTCATAGTAAGGAACCTTGCCGATTTGCTGCTTTTTAGGTGTTTTGTCTCCGAGAGACTCAGCTATTCGCTTAGCAGCATTAGGCTTCTCACTTATGATTAATTCATAAACCATGCCAGCATGAATTTAGCAAATACTATAAAAACTTATGGTTTTTGCATTTTTATTGATGAGTAGAGAAAAAGATTTTATCGACGACAAATCATCGCCACTCGCTATGCCCGAATTGTATGATTAAATCAATTCCGAGCTTTTCTGCCTGGACCGGAACGTCGCATGCGCCAAAGCAGCTGCCGGCCCAGAACAAGAGCTTCGTGTTCTTGTCAATTTTATTCTTCAAATAATCCTTTATTTCATTAGCCTTTGGCTTCAATCCGTCTGGCAGTTGAATAAGAACGATTTTAGCTTTCTCGCTTATTATCTTATCTGCTACTTTGTCAAGCTCCAAGTCATAATCATCCATCATTAATATTAGAAAAACAAGGCGGTTAATAAACTTTATTGCGCCTCATTCAACAAAAACCTTGTTGTTTTTGAGTTGACAAGAACCCTTCGGTTCTTGGCATGCAAAAATTATATTTTTGCTGTGTCGGCGTACCGACAACGCCGGCGGGGCTTATAAGAAAATTATTGCGCTTCCTCAAGAACCTCTTCTTTTGCTTCTTCAGGTGCCTCTTCTTTTTCTTCTAATTCTTCAGGTTTTTCTTTCTTCTCGCCTATTTCTTCCTCTTTAACTTCCTGCTCTTTCTCGAACTCTTCTTCCTCTTTTGAGAGCTCCTTGGGTTTTCTGGGAGTATAAGTCTTTACTCCTTCTCTCTCCACGAGCTCAAAGGCTCTTATCTCGGACTCGCGTATAGGGGTAATCTTGGCTGCCAG